>JAIKZS010000135.1 GCA_024682035.1 Bacteroidaceae bacterium | reverse complement strand
GGTGGTTTGCTTGTGCTTAATCAAGTAGATGAATTAGAGAAATACTCAACATACGTCCTTAAAATTGACAATGTAAAATTCCGCAAGAAAGTGGTTCCTGGCGACACTCTGATATTTAAGATAGAAATGATACAGCCACTACATCGTGGTCTTACCACCATGAGAGGATATGCCTTTGTTGGTGAAGATGAGGTTGCTGAGGCAGTAGTAATGGCACAAGTAGTAAAAAACAAGTAAAATATATTAAATATGAGCAATCAAATCAGTCCGTTGGCATACGTTGATCCAGCTGCCAAATTAGGAGACGGCAATCAGATAGGACCTTTCTGCTTTATCGACAAAGGAGTAGAAATAGGTGACAACAATGTGCTGATAAACAATGTTTCCATCCACTATGGAGCACGCATAGGCAATGGCAATACGTTTTTCCCAGGATGCAGTATCAGTACGCAGCCCCAAGATTTAAAGTTCAAAGGAGAAGAATCAATAGCCATTGTCGGCAATAACAATAGCATACGTGAGAATGTAACCATTAGCCGTGGTACTGCCTCAAAAGGCGAAACCGTGGTTGGCAGCAACAACCTGCTGATGGAGAATATGCACGTGGCACACGACTGTGTGGTTGGTAGCGGTATCATCATTGGTAACTCCACCAAACTGGCTGGAGAGGTAGAAATTGAAGACAATGCCATCATCAGTGCTGTAGTTTTGGTACACCAGTTCTGCCGCATAGGTGGCTATGTTATGATACAAGGTGGTTGCCGTTTTTCAAAAGACATTCCTCCTTACATCATAGCTGGGCGTGAACCAACCATTTATTGTGGTATCAACATTGTGGGCCTGCGTCGCCGTGGTTATTCTAACGAAACAATCGAGCAGATTCATAATGCCTACCGCATTATTTACCAAAGCGGATTGAACGTTACCAATGCTTTACGTAAAATAGAAGAAGATATGGTTATGACACCAGAAATCAAATATATCGTTGATTTCATCCGATCTTCAAAGCGCGGTATTATTACTGGCTGACGTAGGAGTTAATTCTTAAGCAAAATCATTACAGGATAAATTGGGCTTTGCTCCTCATTCCGGGTTCAATCCGGAATCTGTTAAACAAAAAAAACTTTTATACTATGGTTTACAGATTTACAATTATATCCGACGAGGTTGATCAATTCCTCCGGGAAATACAGATAGATCCAGATGCAACATTCCTGGATTTCCATAAAGCTATACTTGAAGCTGTTAACTTCAAAGAAGGAGAACTTTCTTCTTTCTTCGTTTGCGATGACGAGTGGAATAAAGAGATTGAGGTTACACTTGAAGAAATGGATACCGACTCTGAAACTGACAGCTATATCATGAGCGACACACGCATAGGTAAACTGGTTGACGAAGATACTTATCAAAAGCTTATCTACGTGTTTGACTACATGACCGACCGCTGCTTCTTCATCAAGTTAATGGAAGTCATTACTGGTAAGCATCTAGACAAACCGGTTTGTACTAAAAGCCGTGGTGAAGCGCCTCAGCAAATGATAGATCTCGATGAGATGGAGAAGAAACTAGGTACCAATACAGATGACCTAGGGGAAGATTTTTATGGTGATCAAAGCTATAATCCCGATGAAATTGATATAGATGGTTACGACGGTCTAGATGGTATTGCAGGAGGCGACTCTTACGATGGTAGTGACATTTACTGATTGACCAATGACCATTAATCGCTAAGCGGTTTTGTCAATAGCCATCAGCCAAAGTCATGAAAAATTTAATTGTATTATTAGGGCCTACAGCAGTAGGCAAAACAGAAATAAGCCTTGAGTTGGCAGAACAGTTGCGCACTAGCATCATCTCTGCCGACTCAAGGCAACTTTATGCCGACTTAAAGATTGGCACGGCCGCCCCCACTCCAGAGCAACTGGCCCGTGTACACCATTATTTTGTAGGCACATTGCAATTATCCGACTACTATAGCGCAGCTCAATATGCTGATGAAGTACTGACTTTGCTCAACCACCTCTTCCTAGAACAAGATGTAGTGTTGCTTACAGGTGGGTCTATGATGTATATTGATGCTGTATGCCAAGGCATTGATGACATACCTACTGTAGATGCCGATACGCGTACCATGATGTGGCAACGTTACGAAGAAGTGGGTTTAGAAGGACTACAGCGGGAGCTCAAGATGCTCGACCCCGAGTACTATGCCATTGTTGACTTAAAGAATTACAAACGCATCATACATGCCCTTGAGATCTGTTACATGACGGGCAAGACCTTTACCTCGTTCCGCCAGCGCAAACAAGTTAACCGCCCTTTCAACATAATCAAGATAGGATTGAATAGAGAACGTAGCGAACTATTTAACCGTATCAACCTCCGTGTAGAGGAAATGATGCAACAGGGCATGCTTAATGAAGCCCGTCGTGTATATCCTCTACGCGACCTTAATTCTCTCAATACAGTGGGCTACAAAGAATTATTCAAATATTTTGATGGTGACTGGACTTTAGAAGAAGCCGTGGAGAAAATCAAACGAAACACCCGTGTATATGCCAAGAAACAGCTAACTTGGTTCAAAAAAGACACATCTATCCACTGGTTTCATCCCGACCAGCGAACAGACATCTTCTCATATATACAATCAAGGGATATAGTAATCGGGGGAAAAACCATCTAAAACACTTACAACGCAGGGAAGCGTTTATCATTCTGTTCTTTCAGCGCCATACACTCCATCTCTACCAGCCATCCAGCGCGACAAACAGGCGCATTCACGAACACCTTTGGTATATCAGGAAAACGTTCATCATATAGAGCTTTAACCACAGCATAGTCTGCTATGTCACGCAAATACACTATCATCTGCTTCACATCTTTGAAAGTACATTGAGCTTCGCCTAACAATGTTTCAACATTCTCCCACATTCGCAATGTCTGCTTATACACATCACCTTGATGCATTACCTCACCTTTATTATTAATGCTAGCAGTGCCCGATATAAATACATGACGACGATCACCATAATCAATATAAGTGCCCCGCTCAAAACTTACACCATATTCATAAGTAGGATTCAAATGAGTACGAGCATAAAGGTAATGCACTTGCTCCTTTGCGATACCACTTACAGCATAGGCATCCAACTGCACCAACGATTTAGGATCAGCCATCCGCCCGCCAATGCCAGTGCTGGCAATGAAATGCGTTTCCGAAGTTAATTTTTGAGTCATAAACACCTCGTTACGAGCCTTTACTACCCCTGCATAATTATTGTCGATATTCTGCACAAAAAGCCAAGTACGCATACAGTTGTCGGCAAGTATGCACCCTTCTTGCATCAAATTCATCACATAATCATTTAACAGCAGTCGCAATTGGTATTCCGATGTGGAAGCCAGGTTACAGTTACCTCCTGTCCATAAATGGCGATAGATGCCATGACTAGCCTCAAACAATCCATTACTCAGGGCTTTGGTTTGTACGTCAGTAAGCAAATAAGCCCACATAGCTATCTTAGTACCATCAAGTGGTGGCTGTTGTACCATTGACGTAGCGCAATCAGTACCCTCGGTAGTCGTGGCCAGAAGCAGATCTATCTGATTGGCAACATCGCTCAAGAAATATCGTTTAAAAACCGCCACAGCACCTGGTAACTGTTGCAGCACTGCATCATACGCATCGAGCAACACATTCACCTGCTCCTCGTAAGTCAGCAAACTGTCAGTTACATGTACCATCAATTGATACTCCTTCACTCCATCTTCTGGTAGGAATGACGACACTTCAACACAAGCCTTAGCAAATATTATCTTTTTCATGCCACAAAGATAATCATTTATACTCACTTCCTAAATATCATATCAGGAATTTATAGGAGCGACGTTTCCTATCAGTTGCTCCGATATCTACTATCACTCATCGTAATATCTCCTATAGGGTGAAAGAAGATACTGCGTTCACCCATGGCAGGCATTTTAACGACTCATAGCAAATACTGTAACAACCCATAGAAAGCAATAGAATCACCCCATGGGAATAATTACGCCGATCTATAGGAATAAAAAGCCAATCGATATAGTATATCTTCACGCCTCGATATACTATATTGTGACCTTACGATATGGTATATTGAAGCCCCACGATATAGCATTAAATAAAAGACTATTGCTTATATTGATTCAACAAAGGATAAGCAGCCATGAGCAGTTTATTCTTCAATGCTTGTGGGTAATCAGGATGAGCATCCATAAACTGCTGTACCAGTTGTGCTGCTTCTTGACTATGATGCCCACCTAACAGATTAGCAACCCAATTCTTGGGAAAGAAGATATCACCAGTTTGCTGTACCTCCTGTAATTCTTCCAAACCAGGAAGAATGAAGCGATTATTGGCAGGCTCTCGTAAAGGTGTGTTCAGCAATGCCAGCAAGCGCTGTACCCAAGGTTCAATGGCCCTGTTTTCAGGCTCCAAAAGAGAATTAAACAAAGTTTGACAAGCCTCATCATCTGGATTACACCCCCTACTGATAAAGTCGAATTCGCGCTGCAAATCTACATTGCCAAGCCGGTTCCTTTGCTCAGACAAGATTTCTTGCCATTGGTCTGGCAAGCGCAAAGCCAATTGATAAGCCATGGTCATATAATCATTGACATTTAGGAAGGCATTATCCTGTTGTTTCCACATTTTATAAATAGCTTCAGTAATGACTGGCGTAGTGGTAAGTGTGAATAACATACGAGTAATGCGTTGCCGGCATGACATCAATTCGTGCGTTTGGGCAAGGTTCCATAATTCTTGTTCTGCTGCCATTCGAACATCGCCTTGCAACATTTCTGCACATGTATTGACATAGCTGCATATAGATGAAGCAATCAATGCATTGTGTTCATGCTTCAGTCCGTTTAGCATAGAGCGGAAACACTGTTCGGACGTTAGCTGATGCATAAGACAACTCTCATAAATGTTCATCAACATAGACAAACGGGTGGTTTCATCTGCAGCTTCATGCCAATGGTTCAGCTGCCACGTCATGTCAGCAAGCATAAAACGCCCATAACCCTTACCATCGTAATTAGGTATTATGCCCACAGTACCATCGGGTACGGTAGTTTGAAACGTAGCAGTTTGCATATCAACCTCTAAAGGCTCAATATGGCCATTCTTCTGCAAAAGTCCCAAACTGAAACGTTGCTGCCAGCAAATGCCCCTGTCATAAGGGTCTTTTTGCTCCACCTTCAAGACATTACCTGAAAGTTCAGTAGTTATCAACGGCGCCCCTTTTTGCTTTACCCAGGCCTCACTGAACTGTGGCAAATGAGCAGCAGGGTTTTCCTGGTCAAGTATGGCTATTAAGTCATCCCAAGTAGCATTGCCAAACGAGAAAGTTTTTAGGTAACGCTGCAAGCCCTGTTGGAATGCCACGCTTCCCATCTGTTCTTCCATCTTGCGCATCATGACAGGCGCCTTATCATAAATGATGTTACCATAAACCAGTCCGGCATTCTTCAAATTGTCAAGAGATTGCTGGATAGGATGTGTACCTTCGGTGCGATCTTCAGCCAAAGCTGATATATGATAATCGCGCAAGAAATTCAAATCGTGATTGATAGCAGTAAAATGACTATGTGAAATCTTAGCAGCAATATAGTTTGCAAATACCTCCTTGGTCCACACATCGTTAAACCATTTCATTGTCACTAAATCACCAAACCACATGTGACTCGTTTCATGGGCTACTAGTTCCATACGCGACAATTCTTCATCGGGTGTAGGATGTTCACTCACGAACATTCGTTTATCATTGTACTGTATGGCACCCACATGTTCCATGCCACCAAATTGGAAACCTGGCAGTATGACGAAATCATATTTCTGGAAAGGCATAGGTATGGATGTATAATCTTCTAACCAGGCAAGCGACAAGAAAACTTGGTCAAAGATAATGGGTAACTGTGCCACCTTCTTTGGGTCCGTTTCACGATAATAAGCATGAACAGTATAGTCATTTCTCGTTTCTTCTTTCACCTCAAACTTACCGGCCACAAAGGAGAACAAATAAGTAGGAATAACATCGGAAGTACCGAATGATAAATTTTTTACATTACCGTTTACTTTTTCATCGGTTATTTTACTTGCGCTTACTGCCACCCAATCTGCTGGTATGCTGAGGGCTAAAGAAAAACGCGCCTTTAAGTCGGGTTGATCGAAGCAGGGAAAAACAGATCGGGCATGATCGGGTACAAACAAAGTATAGAGGTAATCGGCATGGCGATTCAGCGATTTGTCATTGCTCAAGAAACCTATGCTAATCTCATTCCTGCCTTCTTGCAACATTGAAGCAGGAATTACCAAGTGTTCGTTTTGATAGATCAGCTGTTGTGGTTGTCCGTTGATCAAAGAATTACCATCGGTTACACCTTGAAAATCCAGCAACAAATCTGCATCGCCCTTCCATTGGAATGTAATGGTGGCTTCACCTTCTACCCGCTCCTGCACTTGGTTAGGGATAGTAAACTGTAGGTTATATGCCACGTCACTCACGACCTCAGCCCTGTACTGTGCCAGTTCTAACGCCACACCATTTTCTACTGTATTCACCCTCTGTTTATTGCAAGCAGTAAAACAGAGCAGTAAAGCCACTAACCATCCGAACTTTCTCATATCTATCAAACTCACAATTAATCAGTAAAAAGATACTAGAACATAAAAAGGCATTCCTTTACAGGGGACATATTAATTGAATATCACTGTTTTATTCTTAAAAGTAAGAATCTTACGCTCTATGTGCTTTTGCACAGCACGCGACAATACAATCTTCTCAAGGTCCTTACCTTTGTTGACCAATGTTTCTACGGTATCCTTATGAGTAACACGCACCACATCTTGTTCAATAATAGGACCTGCATCAAGTTCTGTGGTAATATAGTGAGCCGTAGCACCAATAATCTTCACGCCACGTTCAAAAGCAGCATGATAGGGTTTAGCACCTATAAATGCTGGCAAGAACGAATGATGGATATTGATGATTTTATGCCGATACTGTTCTATCATCTGTTCAGAAATGACCTGCATATAACGAGCCAGTACTATAAAGGTAATGCCATTATCGCGTAACAGCTGCATTTCACATTCCTCCTGTTTAGCTTTGTTTTCCTTGGTAATAGGCAAACAGAAATAGGGTATGCCAAACTGTTGAGCCACAGGGCGCATATCTTCATGATTACTGATGATAAGAGGAATCTCTACATCCCACTCACCCGCGCTATAGCGAGCCAACAAGTCGTAGAGGCAATGTGACATTTTAGACACAAAGATAGCCATACGAGGCTTTTGGTCGGAAAAATACAAGCGGAAATACATCTGATATTTCTGTCCGTAAAGCGTGTCGAAAAAGTCTTCTATCTTTTCTTCAGGAATAGTAAACTTCTCGAGTTGCCACTCAATGCGCATGAAAAAGATATTCTCTACCCTATCGACATATTGATCAAGGTAGATAATATTACCTTGATTGACAGTAATAAAATTGGTTACATCAGAAATAATGCCCGGTTTATCTGGACAGTGCAACAATAATATAGCAGTTCGTTTCATAATTTTAATATACTCTCCCTCCGCCCCCTCTCTATAGAAGAGAGGGAATTATAGAGGGTTATAAGCCACCTTTTAATAACAAAGGGACTTTATAAGTACAAATTCATTTATTCTTAGTTCTTAATAGTTTTAAGCATTTCCTGTACAGCGGTTTCCAACTGACGGTCGTAACCATTCATAACATCTTCTGGAGTATTATAAACGGTAATATCGGGTTTTAGCTCGGTATTCTCCTGGTAAACGCCATTCATATCAACACAACCTACCTGCGGTATGCCGAATACCAAAGACCTATCCATCAATGTTTCCCACCATACAGCAGTCATGGTACCAGCTACAGGTGAACCAATCAATTTGCCAATACCCAGGGTTTTATATACCCATGGGAAACCATGACCATTACTATAGTCGTTTTCGCAAATCAAAACACAAGAAGGTTTTGTCCATTTGTTATATGGATCGTAGCCGATATACTGGTTACGAGGCACGAAATGTTGATACTCCTTGCCTGCCAGCAATGTACAAAGGTCATCGTGCAGCCAACCACCACCATTGTTACGCTCATCAACAATCACTGCCTGTTTCTGACGGTTCTCATCAGCCAGAAGGTCGGCATATACTTGTCGGAATGATGGACTATCCATAGCACGTACGTGCACATAAGCCACCTTGCCACCAGATAATTTCTCTACCAATTTCTTGTTGCGATCTACCCAACGTTTGTACAACAAATCAGTAAGCTGAGAGGCTGACACCGGCTTTATTGTCACATCGAAACGCTTATTTGACTTAGGATTATACACACTTACAAGCACATTCTTGCCTGCCTTTCCATCAAGCATTGGATAATAGTCGGTATCTTTCAGGATTGGCTGACCATCTATTTTCTCGATAATGCAGCCTTCGCCCACCTCGGTATTCTTTACCGCAAATGGACCTTTGGCTACTACTTCTTTCACTTTGAGACCATCGCCGGTATAGCTCCAGTCATAGAAAAGGCCCAATGAGGCTGTCGCCAATTGCGGACCAGCAGGGCTATATCGAGTACCGGTATGCGAAGCATTGAGTTCACCCAGCATCTCACTAGTCATTTC
>JAIKZS010000098.1 GCA_024682035.1 Bacteroidaceae bacterium | reverse complement strand
TCCACTCTCCACTATTCGTCACTTTTCCCAATTTTTCATTGTCTTTTAAGGAAAAAGTAGTAATTTTGCACCCTCAAAATTATAATACAACTTTATGGCATTTTTACAAACAAACAATTTAAAAGGCGACATTTTCGGTGGTATAACAGCTGGAATTGTCGCTTTACCTTTAGCATTAGCTTTTGGTATTCAAGCATTTGGAAGTGTTGACGACCCATCGGCCAGCTCCATGGGCGCATTGGCAGGTCTCGTCGGAGCCACCCTGCTGGGCTTCTTTGCTTCACTTTTTGGAGGCACACATTCACAAATAAGCGGACCAACAGGACCCATGACTGTTATTACAGCTACCCTCATCAGTGGGGTGTGGGCCTCACAACATTCGCTGAGTGCCGTGCTCATCAGCATGTCTATGGCTGGTATCTTCTGTGGATTGTTCCAAATACTCTTTGGCATCATCAAGATAGGCAAATATGTACGCTACATACCTTACCCAGTGCTTTCTGGCTTCATGAGTGGTATTGGTGTCATCATCATCTTGCAACAGCTCTATGCATTGGTAGGCCTCAAGTCACCCGTGCTCGCCATCGACATGTTGCTTCAATTGCCTGAGCGTCTGGCAAGTGGCGTGTCATATACCGCCTTATTGTTAGGCTTAGGAGCCATCGCCATCATTTACTTGGTGCCACGTTTCACCAAGAAAGTGCCATCCACACTGGTAGCACTTATTGTCATGACCGTCATATCATTGTTCTTCGAGATGGAAGATCGCTTGCTCATTGGTGCCATCCCCAGCGGATTGCCCATGCCTTTCTTCGCAAATGCACAAGTATCTTTAGAGGGCATCGATTGGTATGAGACTTTGAAAGTGGCCATCGTACCAGGTTTGACCCTGGCTGGTTTGGGTAGCATCGATACCCTGCTTACTTCGGTGGTGGCTGATAATATAACCAAGACTCACCATAACAGTAACCAAGAGCTGATTGGTCAAGGTATTGGTAACATGATTGGAGGTTTGTTCTGTGGTCTGGGTGGTGCAGGTGCTACCATGCGTACCGTGGTGAACGTCAATAGTGGTGGTCGTACCAAGATTAGTGGTATGGTACACTCACTCTTCCTGTTGGCCATTTTGTTAGGTTTAGGCGGACTGGTGCGTTATGTGCCTCTGTCGGTATTGGCAGGTATATTGATTACCGTAGGGTGGGGCATCATCGACTTCAAAGGATTCAAGGACTTGCTGAAGATTCCAAAGGCCGATGCCAGTGTGTTGCTCATCGTCTTTGGTCTTACCGTATTGGTTGACCTGCTTACTGCTGTTGGCATTGGTATGGTCATAGCTTGCGTACTGTTCATGAAACGTGCCAGCGACTTGGTAGAGGGTGGTTACAGCTCATCTATCATGACCAACTTCGACAAAGAGAACCCTTGGTCAGACGAGGCAGGCATCCCAGAGGATCTGAAAGATCGCATCTACATTCAGCGACTGAATGGTCCCATCTTCTTTGGTACCATCACCAAGTTCCAGAGCGTGATGAGCGATGTGCCAACTGATGCTAAGATTGTGATTATCCGCATGCGATTGGTAAGTTTCATGGATCAAAGTGGTTTGTATGCCATGGAGACGGCCATCAAAGATATCCAGTCACATGGTGCAACAGTGCTCATGACCATCATTCAGCCACAACCCATGTATATGTTACGTACCATGGATGTGATTCCTGATTTGGTACCCGAGAAGCATACATTCAAGACATTCGAGGATTGTACGGCATTCCTCAAACAAATGGAGAATTAAAACTCACAACATCAAAATATTGAATTCATAGTTGACCATTTATTGGTGTTTTTGATTATAGTTGTTAAGGGGAAGGGTTTCATTCGATTTGTTCGCATTGAAACCCTTTTTTTATTTAATTGATGATTGTCGGCAGTGTTCCACTTGCCTTAGTTTTCTATGTTCTTTTCTTTGTCTGATACAAATAAAAGAACCAAAAGAAAAATCAGGGCTGATTCTCCGAGGCTAAAATTTCATCGTTTTTGCTAAGAAAAACAAGCCATTCGCTTCGCTCAATTTTTTGTGTTTTTCTCTTAACGCAAAAACTCGAAATTTCTTAACGCCTCTCCAAATAGGCCCGATTTTCCCTGCGGTGTGGAACCCTGCTATTTGGCTTTCTTTGCGACCAGAGAATAACGTGATGGTGGAGCCGGCCTTTAGCTCTGGAGCGTTAAGAAAAACGGGAAAGTTTTCTGTTAAAAAATGCAGACTGTCTGAGCGTAGCGAGTTTCTGCATTTTAAGAAAACGTGAGCGATTTTTAGTGGAAGAGGTTCAGCCGGCGAAGCCATCAGGAATATGATACCAGCAAAGAAGCGTCGAAGAAAGCATGTGCAGGGTGAATGCAATCAAGCTTGCTTGAATTGCTGAAACGCAGCCATGGTTATGCAAACGTACAGAAAAAGAGAGGCAGTGTTCCACTTGCCTTAGTTTTCTATGTTCTTTTTCTTCGCCTCCTCCCACAAAGCATCCATCTCCTCCAGCGACATATCCTTCAAGTTACGACCCTGTTTAATGCTATGCTCCTCCACATAATTAAAGCGCTGAATAAATTTCTGGTTCGTACGCTCCAGAGCATTATCAGGATTAATGTGAAGCAAGCGAGCCGCATTGATCAGACTGAACATCACATCGCCAAACTCAGCCTCGGCCTCCTCCTTGCTCATGCCCTTTGCAGCCTCCTCAAACTCAGCTATTTCCTCCTTCACCTTCGCCCAGGCACCCGATGCATCCTCCCAGTCGAACCCCACATTGCGAGCCTTATCCTGTATGCGGTAAGCCTTGATCAAAGTAGGCAGTGAGGCAGGCACTCCACTCAGCACCGTCTTGTTGCCACCTTTCTCCTTAATCTTCAGTTGCTCCCAGTTCTGCAGCACCTCACCCACATTCTCGACCGCGGCATTCCCATAAATATGAGGATGTCGATAAATCAGCTTGTCGCACAGGCGGTCACACACATCCTTGATGTCAAACTGTCCCTTCTCCTCGCCAAACTTAGCATAGAAGCACACATGCATCAGTACATCACCCAGCTCCTTGCAAATCTCCTGATCGTCGTTCTTCATCAGAGCGTCGCACAACTCATACGTCTCCTCAATCGTGTTAGGTCTCAGACTCTCATTCGTCTGCTTCCTATCCCACGGACACTTCTCTCTCAGCTCGTCAATAATATCGAGCAGTCGGCCAAAAGCCTTTATTTTTTCTTCTTTCTTCATTAACTTCATTGATTTTTGTCACTATCCACTCTCCACTATCAACTAAATTCTATAACCTATAACCTTTAACCTTTAACCTTTAACTATCAACTATCCACTCTCAACTATCAACTAAAGTCTATAACCTATAACCTTTTGGCTTCGCCCTATTTTGTCGCGACTCGGCATAGTTCAAGCAAGCTTGACTCTGCCCTCGCTGCTCCAAAAAGTTCCCTTTAACCTTTAACTATCAACTCTCCTTCGCTAAAATCAGCGCCACCACCTCCGCATAACTTTTAGTACCCCCCTCCACCTTATTATATTTCAGGTAAAGATTATACAAATAGTTCTGCACCCTGCCAAAACTCTCACTATATCGTTCCTGCCAGAAAGCCCTGTCAGAAGCCATCAGCTCCTTGATTTCCGGTCTCACTTTCTCGTACAACACTTGGTAATCGTTACTATTCAGCATCATCGCAGCACTGTTAAGCACATACCCCAAGATAGAGTAATACCCACTGAACCTGATACCCTTGTCGGTCGATTGCGTAGTAGCCAAGTAAGCATAGAAATTAGCCTCCCCCTCCGACGTGATGCCATGCAAATGAGCATATTCGTGCGCATAAGTAGCAGCAAACCGGTGCGCTTGCACATCACCGTTCAGGGTAAACTCGCCCAACCAAGGCGACATACTGCCCGTTACCCCCACCATCGAAGCCAAAGGCGTGTAAAGCATGGTTTTCACATGCGGACTCACACAATGTATGCGGTTCAGTCCCTGCAACTTATACGCTGCCATGACGTTACTCCTCACCAAGTCCTCATCCTTCACATCCACCTCCGTGTAATTACTGTTCAGTGCCTCCACATACCGATGGGCAAAAGCCTTGAACATTTGCTCATCAGGCGCAACAGGCCGTGTGCCAGTACGTTCGTAGTAATTAGGTTGCCCATAGTTCAACCCCCACGCCCAATAAAACCACACAAACAACCAAAGCAGATACTCCACCACCTGTCCGCAAGCCTTGCGGAACTTCTTTTTCGGATGCAATAAGGCAAAAATAGGGTAGAGCACCACCCCAGCAAGACTCACCATCACAAACAAGTCGCCCACTGCAAAAGGAATCCACGACGACAAGTTGCTCAACACCGTACCCACAACTGGGTAAATATGATTAGCATATAGCGCATTGCCACCAGGCACCAGCATCACCGTCACTGTAGCCACCAGCAGCAACCCCAGTACCCATCGCCTCCACGTTATATGCTCTTTCTTTTTCATTATCAGCTACCTTATAAAACACGACCCTCCCAACTATCGGACCAGATCATGCAATAAATAACCAACATACAGCCGAACAGCACAAGATGTTCATCCCCCCGTTCAGCCCCATAGCTGTCACCTTATTTCTTAAAAAAACGTTTCAGAGATGCAAAGAAACCCTTCTCTCCTTTATCACGGTTTCCATCAACCCCACTATTCAACACATCCTTGATATCCCCCAATTCGTCGTCATACATCTCATCCTCCTCATGCATCTCAGTCCCATCTTCCTCATCACCCTCAAATTCATCTTCATCACCCTCTAAATCAAAACTATACCCCTCGTCATTCTCACCATTAGGATGCAGACTCGCCCCCCAACCAGGTATGGAAGCAGGATCCAGCATCTTCCTCTTCTCAAGATCAGCCTCCAGGTGAAAACGGAAGAACGACAACGCATCGTCCAATATCTCCTTATGGTCGAAAGCCAAAGTAGGAATCGTTTGAAATGTAAACCACTCAGCTTGAGCAGCATCCCCCTGACCCATGACGAGCGATGGTCTTTTAAGAATACAAATATAGACCGTCGTAATAGTTCTGTCATATGGATCACGATCCACCTCAGAATAAGTATGCAACTGTTCAATGAAAAGAGGGTTATACCCCGTTTCCTCATACACACACCTACAAGCACATTGTTCCAGTGATTCATTTTCTTTCACTAAACCACCAGGAATAGTCCAGGAACCCTTGCAAGGCTCCTCACGCCTTTGCACCAACAACACCTTAGGAATCGTTTCTTCAGTTATCACCAAACACGCAGCAGTTACCGCAGGTCTTGGATAATCATATGTGTATCCCATACTTTATTACTTTAAGTAAGTTATAATAATCATAAATAATAATTGTCAGATAGCCATTACCAAGTATCCCTTGCCTTGGCCCTTTCAGCCATCACCTTGCGCTTTTGTTCAAACTCCTCGGCCATCAACAACTTCTGCTCATTGCGCAACTCCTTGAAATCACTCTCCGCCAGTATGCCCCAGCTCACCTTGCTAAAATCGTTGCCAGCATAACAAATATCAATGCGAGGTTTCAA
>JAIKZS010000059.1 GCA_024682035.1 Bacteroidaceae bacterium | reverse complement strand
CCAAAGTTGTAGTGCTTAACTGTCTCGAGGTTAGCAGCACGCGTAATGTTCTGCTTCTCTACATTGAAACCAATCGGAATCTGCTTAGCGTCCTTCACCGCTACAGACTCGTTTACCAATTCATCGCTGGTGCAGCCCACCAAGATAGCTGCCATTGCGAACGCAAAAAGTTTGCCTGTCTTCATAATTGTATAATTTTAATTCTCTTATTATCTTGTTAATTTCTTACAATTCAATTTCCCAATACACATCCATATAGTCCTCCACCGTAGGCACAAACAAACTGCCCTTGCCCTTCTCGGGCTCCTCGGGAGGCGTCAGCTTGCTACAGTCAATATAGATGGTCACCACTCCTCCGTGCGCCTGCTTCTGCATCTGGTCGGTCACGTCCACCGAGTACGTCTTCACGCCATCATTGCTATACAGCAGGTCGAAAAACAAGAAGTTGTTCAGCTCCGTGCGCGAGCCCGAATAAATATTACCCTGTCGGGTATAAGGCTCCATGTCACACAGACCGAAGGTGGTAAATTTGCCGCCAATGACATCACACAACGCCCCGTTCACATCCACGTCATGTTTCAGTCGGGTGTTGAAATACACAATTGACGGACTGTTATTGGTGTGGCCCGTGTTCACATTCACGCCACTCGCCATGGACGACATGGCCGCATTACCGTTGATACCCTTAATGCGTCCATCGTTGTTCACCAAAATAATCTGCACCAAGTAGATATATACCAATGGTTTCAGTTCAGCCTCAATCTTCTTGATATACACATTCTCAACCGGGTCATATACATAATCATTCAAGTCACGTGATATATACACATCCTCGGGATAGGTAGCGAAGAACACCTCAGGCTGGTTAAACAAGCCCACCACTGCCGTGGTATCCTCCACCTCTTCCGAGCCCACCAGTCGGGAGATAGAACGCGACAATCCTCGCGTACCCGTGGTCGTGGCCGTCACCTCGTCCAGCGTCTCATTGATCACCAGCACCTGCGTACCATCCTTCGAATTGATGTCACTCCACAGCAAGATATCATAAAAACCGAACTGGAAGAATCGGCGGAAGCTCGTATCGTTGATAGAGAAAGCATCCACCTCAGAGTGCGCAGCATCAGGGTCATCGCCTGTAAAGTAACGGCGCACCTGGAACTTCTCAGGATGCTCATAGCCAATGCCACCCCATATAGAGTCATCCTTCACGTCCCATCCATAGTGCCACTGCGTGGTCCATTCCGTTTCAATGTTCCACACCACCTCCAGTTTCGTCTCCACGATAGGCACCTCCGTCAGGATCTCCTGCCCCGGCAAATGCAAAGGAGGTTCAATGCACGATTTGAGCAGCATGGCCATCAGCACTACCGCAACAGTCCACAAGGCTTTATGCAAATGTCTCATCTGCCACCTCCTTCCTGCTGGTACTTATTGACAGGCTGTTTCTTTCTGTAAATAATGTCATAAGTAATATGTATGCCGGCATTCGTAGGGCCAATCCACTTAAACTGGTGGTTGCGCTCCTTGAAGTCGCTAGTATTGCCAAGATAATCGTAGTAATAGTAAGTATCCTCCTCGCCCGTGATGGGGTTGCCATACACATACGGGTCATATCGGGTATAGAAGAATCCCAGACTGGCACTCAGTTCCAATCGCAAGTTACCCTTGCGGTTCAGCGCGCACGTGTAGCCCACCGACAGACCACCGCCACCGCCTTCGCCCTGCCAGCCCTTGGTCTTGCTAAAGCCGATGCCATACTTCGTAGCCTCGCCATACACACCCATGTACAAGCCCTTGTGCACGCCACCGCCACGGAAGTAACGGCGCACCTCCAGTTGCAAGTCGCGAATCTGGAAGAACTTATAGTCACTCCAATGCCGATGGTTCGTAAACGTAAAGCCCAAGTTATACGTATAATGCCCATGCAGCGGATAATACTCCAACTGAATATTGGCGCCATAAGCCCATCCGAACTGCGGCACATACAGCAGGTCGTGCACCAGGTTAGTGCGGGCAGCGATCAAGTGTCGGCGTGTGTAAGCAATCGGTTCAGGTTCGAAGAGGTTCAGTGAGTCAGGCATCCACAAGTGCGAGAACGTCATCATGGTAGGTTCCAGTTTCTCAGGTGCATTCTTGCGAGCAAACCACAGAATCACCCTTGCCTGTCGCAGCGCAGGGAAATACTCCTGCTTCAGTCTGTTCCACAGCCTGCCATTATCCAGCGCCATCAGTCGGCTCTTGCAGCAAGCCTCGTCCCCCTCGCAAGCCAGCCACACCCTGTTCACCCGTTCATAGTCAGCATCGCCAGCCTCCTTCATCTTCTTCACCAGCAAACCATAATCCTCGGTAATGCATTTAGAGTCAACCGGCCGTTGAGCAGTGTTTTCGCCCATTTCCTCGTTCAGGAACTCAATCAGTCGGTCAGTACGCTCGCAGCTCAGTCTGACGTTATTATCATACGGTCCTTCGGGCGATGCAGCACCCTTCACAAACAAATGCCTCAGCTCCATGTTCTGCGTTTTCAGCCAGGGAGCCAGCTTTTCGCGGAACATAGCAATAAAGGGGTCATCCTCCAGCAGTTCAGTTTTGTTCACCTCAAAGCGGATGCCACATGCTGCAGCGTCGAAAACCGAGTCGTTGATGGTAGGGGGAGTGGTGACGATTTCGTCAGAAACAAACACAAAAGGAAAATCCTCCAGCTGATGGTACGCTCCATAGTTGGGGGTTTGTGCCTGAATGCTTGTTGCGAAGGCAAAAATACAGGCTATGATAGTTATTATTATTCTCTTTTTTCCTGTCAATGCTGTAGGCAAAAAAACCTATAAAAAAGGGCAGACTTTGTCAATAAAAGTCTGTTATTCCTTTGTAATGTGCAAAGGTAGTATTTTTTTACTTGTTTACTTTATATAATAAGCAATTAATTAACAAAATTTAAGATATAGCTTAATTGCATCATTATCAGTTATAAATGCAACTATCCCGTTCGGCCATGATTTACCCTCTGCATAAGCCTCTATGCCCTTTTGTAGGCTACATACAGACTACATGATATTCATCATTTTCCCTTCCTCCCATTCTGCCCTTTTTTTATGCCCCCTCCCTGTTTTGTGAATAATTGTTAATATTTGCCAAAGGGACGTATGCCATAGGGACGGGTACCTGACATTTGCTTATCAAAATGCAACGATAATGTCAGTACCCGTCCCTTTGGCATATACGTCCCTCGTGGCATACTAAAATGGTAGCTCAGAAGAGCGCTGTAATTGTATAATTAGTTAAAACATGGTAGACATGGACAAGAAAGAACAAATTCTCCATTACCATCGCATTGATGGTTTGAGTCAGCGGG
>JAIKZS010000019.1 GCA_024682035.1 Bacteroidaceae bacterium | reverse complement strand
CACGGACAGGTTAGGTCTATTAATTATTTCTCTGAAATTAATGGTACTTACCGACATATTAACGTATATGTGCCTGCTAGTTATGAAAAGGGCAAGAAGCGTTATCCTGTGCTCTACCTGCTGCATGGTAGTGGCGAAAATGAGTATGGTTGGGTGAACCAAGGGCATGTGGATTTCATCATGGACAATATGATTGCTGCCAAGGAGGCGGAAGAGATGATTGTGGTGGTGATGAGTGGTGACATGCGCTACACGCCAACAATCCGTGATGTCCCAGGAAAGACGGTTTCGGATATCTATATTGACGAACTGGTGCCGTTTATCGACCAGAACTTCCGCACCATTGCCAACCGCGATAACCGTGCTATGGCGGGCCTTTCGCGTGGTGGCGGACAGACGACTACGACTGTGCTCGACAAACATAACATGGATAAGTTTGCGTGGATGGGACTGCTGAGTGGTTTGTTCCGTGTGAACGATGAGAATGCCAAGACTGTGTTTGGCGGTGCGTTTGCTGACGCTGCTGCGTTTAACAAACAGATGCGGTTGCTGCACATCAGTTGGGGTTCTGACGAGGGTAACTTCGGATTCCCTGCCAGCTGTGCGGCTGTACAGAAACAAGGCATCGACTGTGTGACCTTCATTTCTGAGGGAACGGCGCATGAGTGGTTGACCTGGAGGCGTGCTTTCCGTGATTTTGCTGCGAAACTTTTCAAGAAATAATAATGATACCTTTTCTGGGACAGCGATTGCCAACGACTGAAAAGGAGGAATGAATAATGATTGAACAATGAAAAAATTATTGTTGATGGGGTTGGCAGGCATGTTGATGGCTGCCTGCGGAACCAAGCAAGTGAATGAAGAAAGTGAGATTGTGGCACCTGAAGGTTATAAATTGGTGTGGCAAGACGAGTTTAACGAGGGTAATGTACTGAGCAACGAGTGGACACATGAAGTGAAAGATGACCACTGGGTGAACAATGAATTGCAGAACTACCGAAACGGTGAGGCGGATGGCCAGCGCGTAACGGAGATAAAGGATGGCAACCTGCTGATAAACTGCTTCAAGGGATCGGATGGCAAAATTTATTCTGGTCGTGTGTATGCACACCGCGATACGGGTTGGGAATATGGCTATTTCGAAGCCCGCATCATGCTGCCAAAGGGCAAGGGCACTTGGCCTGCTTTCTGGATGATGCCTGTCAAGAGTGAATATCATTGGCCTAAATGTGGTGAAATTGACATCATGGAAGAGGTGGGCGTTGTGCCTAACGATGTGTCATCATCCTTGCACACAGGTGCTTACAACCATGTAAAGGGTACACAGAAAACGCATCACCTGGATATTGCGGATGCTGAAGGTGGCTGGCATGTATATGCCTGTGAGTGGACACCCGATGCAATTACTACTTTTGTTGACGGACAAGTACAGTTGTCTGCTACCAAAGCTGAGATGGGAGAAGGACAAGATGAGTGGCCATTCCACTATGCTTTCTACCCTATTCTGAACTTGGCTTGGGGTGGCGACTGGGGCGGTATGGAAGGTGTTGACGAAAGCGCACTGCCCATTACCATGAAGGTTGACTACATCAGAGTTTTCCAAAAATAGATGTAAAATATGGAGAATGATGAAAAAAGGCTGCGGAAACGTGGCCTTTTTTTCATTAAAATTTGTATTTTTGCGCCGAATTATGATGTTTTAATACAAATAGTTATTTTAATGAAAGCAAAGTATCTTTTAGCTGTGGCAGCAGCAAGCTTTTCGCTGGCTGCTTGCGACCAAGCTCCTAAGCAGACCTCAGGTTTGCACTTGGAGTACATGGACCAGACACAAAAACCTGGTACGGATTTTTATCAGTATGTTAACGGCGGATGGCAGAAACTGCATCCACTTCCTGGCGACAAAGCTCGTTTTGCTACTTTCGACATGCTGGCTGAGCGTGCATCTGAAGCATTGAGCACCATGGTGCAGGATTTGGCTAAGGCCCCACATGAGAACGGTACCAACGAACAGAAGGTGGGCGACATGTTTACACTGGTGATGGATAGCGCACGCCTGAACGCCGAGGGTGCCGACCCTATCAAGGCCGATATGGCTGAGATTGCTGCCCTGAAGAGCCAGAAAGATGTGTATGAGCTGCTGGCCAAGCTGAACAAGCGTGGCGTGAGCGCTTATTATGGAATTGGTGTAGGCACCGATGCCAAAAACTCAAAGTCACATATCATCAGTATGCGCCAGGGTAGTCTGTCGTTAGGCCAGATTGACTATTACAAAGAGAATGACGACAATACCGTTCGCATTCGTGAGGCGTTCAAACAGCACATTGTGAACATGTTCAAGCTGGCTGGCTTTAACGAAGCTGAAGCTCAGAAAGCGCGTGACGTGGTAATGGATGTTGAGAACGAATTGGCAAATAACTTCCGCAGTCGTACGCAATTGCGCGACCCAGAGGCTAACTATAACAAGATGACCATGGACGAGGCTAAGAAGATGTATCCATCTATTCCTTTCCAAAAGATTTTCGACATCTATGGCATCGAGGGTGAGGTGAACGAGATGGTAGTCGGTCAGCCTGAAGCTGTTACTGCTGCCATGAACATTATTGACAAGCTGCCTGTTGACAAGCAGATTCTGTATCTGCAATGGAAGCAGATTGCATCAGCTGCCAATACCCTGAGCGATGCATTCGTAACTGAAAGCTTCGATTTCAACAGTCGCGTGATGGCTGGTGTTGAGCAGCAGGAGCCACGCTGGAAGCGTGCTTTGCGTGCTACTGAAGGTGCCCTGGGTGAAGTACTGGGTCAGCTTTATGTGGCAAAATTCTTCCCACCTGAGGCAAAAGCCCGTATGCAACAACTCGTAAAGAGTGAGCAGGAGGCTTTGGGCGAGCGCATCAAGGCGCTGACTTGGATGAGCGATGCTACCAAGGAGCAGGCATTGGCTAAGTTGGCTGCTTTCCGTGTAAAAGTGGGTTATCCTGATGAATGGAAAGACTATTCTGGTCTGACCGTTGATCCTGAAAAGTCATACTATGAGAACTCTAAGGTGGTACGCCTCTGGAGATTTGAAGAACAGATTGACAAGTATGGCAAGCCTGTGGATCCTACAGAATGGCACATGACTCCACAGACCGTCAATGCTTATTATAGCTCAACGACCAACGAGATTTGCTTCCCTGCTGGTATTCTGCAGCCTCCATTCTTCGACATGAATGCGGATGATGCCTTCAACTATGGTGGCATCGGTGTGGTGATCGGTCATGAGATGAGCCACGGCTTCGACGATTCTGGTCGTCAGTTCGACAAAGACGGTAACATGTCTGGCTGGTGGAGTGAAGAAGACAACCAGAACTTCAAGGAGCGTGCTCAGGTGCTGATTGATTTCTTCTCAAGCATCGAGGTGGCTCCTGGCGTATATGGCAATGGTGCTATGACACTGGGCGAGAACATTGGTGACCATGGTGGTCTGAAGATTGCTTACACAGCTTATAAGAATGCTACAAAGGACAATCCGCTGCCTGAAAAGGATGGCTTCACGGCCGACCAGCGTTTCTTCCTGGCATTTGCTGGCGTATGGGCTAACAACATCACCGACAAAGAGATCCTGCGTCGCACCAAGACTGACGTTCACTCACTGGGCCGCTGGCGTGTAAATGGCGCCCTGCCTCAAATTGATGCTTGGTATGAAGCATTCAACATCACCGAGGATGACCCCATGTTCATTCCGAAGGAAAAGAGAGCGGATGTATGGTAAAAATAAAAAAGCAGCTTCGGCTGCTTTTTTATTTTAATGGATAATGGATAATGGATAATTGACTTCGTCCTATTTCGTCGCGACTCGGGATAATGGATAATGGATAATGGATAATGGATAGTTGATTGTTATTTCAACAACCTATAACCTTTAACCTATAACCTATAACCTTTAACCTATTGGCTTCGCCCTATTTCGTCGCGACTCGGCATAGTTCAAGCAAGCTTGACTCTGCCCTCGCTGCTCCGAAAAGTTCCCTATAACCAATAACCTTTAATTATCAACTATCAACTACCTGTTCAATCGCCTGCGCCAACTGATCCGCACAAGAAGTGGACTTATACCCACACGTATTGCCACGCAAGGTTTTAGCAGCCCAGCGCGCATCGGCCCCCTCCAAAAGTTTGGAGATAGCCTTCAGGTTACCCGGACATCCATTCGTAAAACGAATATTGTGCAATTTTCCATCCTCTATTTCAAAGTCGATGCGTTGCGAACAAACTCCCTGTGGAATATACGAATACTCTGCCATGATGGTGTTAGTTTTAATTATTTTGCCACAAAGGTAAGAATTAATTTTATATTCCCTATCTTTGCAGTCAAATAAAGCAAATGAACTATGCCTCTTAATATTCCAAAAACTTTACCGGCAGTAGATCTGCTGAAGAAAGAGAACATATTTGTGATGGATGACCTCAGGGCAGGATCGCAGGACATTCGCCCTTTGCGTATTGCCGTACTGAACCTGATGCCACTGAAAATTACTACGGAAACAGACTTGATTCGTCTGCTTTCGAACTCTCCACTGCAGATTGAGCTCTCGCTGATGAAGATAAAAAGTCACACTTCGAAGAACACGCCCATAGAACACATGAGGGCTTTCTATACTGACTTTGAAGAGATGCAACGGCATAAATACGACGGTATGATTATCACGGGGGCTCCAGTTGAACAGTTTGAGTATGAAGATGTAACGTACTGGGACGAAATTACTGAGATTTTCGACTGGGCGCGTACGCACGTTACTTCTACCCTCTACATCTGCTGGGCAGCTCAGGCAAGTCTGTACCATTTCTATGGCGTTCCTAAATATCCGCTTGACAAAAAAATGTTTGGCGTATTCGAACATCATGCGCTCGACCCTCTGTGCCCCATCTTCCGTGGGTTCGACGACAGTTTCTTCGTTCCACACAGCCGACATACGGAGGTTCGTAAAGAAGATATCCTGAAAGTGCCCGAACTGACATTACTCTCTGAGTCTGATGATTCGGGTGTGCACATGGTGATGGCGCGTGGCGGAAGGGAATTCTTCGTCACGGGGCACTCTGAGTATTCACCTTTGACGCTCGATACTGAGTATCGGCGTGACTTGAACAAGGGACTGCCCATAGAGATGCCAAAGAACTATTATCGGAATGATGATCCTGACCAAGGAGTGGTGGTGAAATGGCGTGGCCATGCCAACTTACTGTTTACTAACTGGTTGAACTACTACGTTTATCAGGAAACTCCGTATGATATCGAAACCATCAATTGAATTATTAGCTCCAGCTAAGAACCTTGAATGTGGCTTGGCTGCCATTGACCATGGAGCAGATGCGGTGTATATTGGTGCGCCCAAATTTGGTGCGAGGGCAGCTGCTGGCAATTCTATTGACGACATAGCGCAACTGGTGGAGTATGCCCACTTGTTCAACGTGCGTATTTATGTTACCTTGAATACCATTCTGGATGATCATGAACTGGCTGAAACAGAGCGACTGATATGGGAGCTTTACAAGGTTCATGTGGATGCACTGATTGTGCAGGACATGGGCATCACTCGCTTGAACTTGCCTCCTATCCCACTGCATGCCAGTACGCAGATGGATAACCGCACGGCTGAAAAGGTAAAATTCTTGGCTAAGGCTGGATTTCGACAAGTGGTACTGGCCAGGGAGTTAACCTTGGATGAAATCAAGGAAATACATGACGCATGTCCAGAAGTTGCCTTGGAAGTGTTTGTACATGGGGCTTTGTGTGTGAGTTATAGTGGACAATGTTATGCTTCACAGGCTTGCTTTGGGCGTAGTGCCAATCGTGGTGAGTGTGCACAGTTTTGTAGGCTACCTTTTCACTTGATGGATGCCGACGGACAAGAGATTGTGCACGAAAAGCATTTGTTGTCGCTGAAAGACATGAATCAGCTGGACTTGCTGGAGCAACTCATGGATGCTGGCGCTACATCATTTAAGATTGAGGGCCGACTGAAGGAGGTGGATTATGTGAAGAATGTGACAGCAGCTTACAGACAACGCATCGATGAGATTCTAAAACGCAGAACGACTTTCCGCAAGGCCTCATCGGGCACGTGCGAGTATAGCTTTACGCCTAACCTGGCTAAAAGTTTTAACCGAGGCTTTACGCATTATTTCCTGCAAGGGCGACAAGGTGATGTTGCTCAGTTTAATACGCCTAAGGCCATGGGCGAAGAAATGGGACGAGTAAAGGAGGTGCGAGGGAATCAGATAACGGTGGCTGGGGTAAAACCTTTTAACAATGGCGATGGTGTTTGTTTTATCGATCAGGAAGGAAAGTTGCAGGGATTTCGCGTGAACCGTGTGGAACACAACAAGTTGTTCGTCATGAACCGAATAGATGGCTTGCAACCCAAGATGGTGCTTTACCGCAACATGGACCAACAATTTGCACAGGCTTTGTCGAAACGCAGTGCGGAACGCAAGATAGGCATAGGGTGGCAACTGAACGAGACGCCTGATGGCTTTGCCCTGACTGCTACGGATGAAGATGGGCATGTGGCAACTCGTGCTTTTGTTATTGAAAAGCAATTAGCGGAGAAACCGCAAGAGGAAAACATCCAACGTCAATTGTCGAAATTGGGCAATACGCCTTACAGGTGCAGTGGTTCATACGCTATCGTGAATGGCTTCTTTATTCCGGCTTCTGTGTTGAGTGATTGGCGAAGACAGGTTATTGAGGAACTGACGCGTGTGCGGATGGCTAACTACCCACAAGAAGTAGCTGTTTGGCAACCTACTGAGCATGCTTATACGCAAACGTCTCTTACTTACTTGGGCAATGTGATGAATGCCAAGGCTCGTGAGTTTTATGCTGGTCACGGAGTGACGCACATGGATAATGCTTTTGAACAGCAGCCTGTTGATGGGGCTGTGGTGATGTTTTGCAAACATTGTATCCGATTTGCTATGGGGTGGTGTCCTACAAGGCAGCAGGGTAAATCGCCTTATAAGGAGCCTTATTTTTTGCAGAGCTTGGATGGCAGGAGGTTTAAGTTGGCGTTTGATTGTAAGCGGTGTGTGATGAAAATCGTAATTGATAATGGATAATTAAGAATGAAGAGTGGATAGTTGAGGAAGTTTGTTATCATATTAATGGTGCTGGTGGGGTTGGCAGGTTGTCATTATCCTTACCAGAGGTTGCTGCAGAACGAGGGGCTGGGTAAAGCGACGCGTGATTCGCTGACTATGCTCTACGAACGGCATTATGCGCCGGGTGTGAACTTGGAGTTGATGGTGGATTCGTTGAACTTGGCTTGTCTGCCGCTGCAGAATTGTACCAATATGATTCATAAAGGTGACCGTGTGGTGGTGGCTGAGATTCGTAAGGATACTACGGATGTGAATGATAGTATTTGGGTGAAGTTGGCTTACTCTGATGGTGTGCAGGGATGGGTGTATGAAAAGGATTTGAAGAGTTTGTTTGTGCCTACTGATAGTATATCACAGGCGATTCATGCGTTCAGTGGCTCCAACAAGGCTGTACTGGCTTTCATGATGACCATATTCATTGCTTTTTTCTTGGTAAGGGACTATCAGCGTGAGCCTTTTAAGTTGGTGTGGTTTAACGACATCGACAGCTTGTATCCTTTGTTCCTTTGTCTGGTAGTAGCTTTCAGTGCCACTCTTTACGAAACCATGCAGCTTTTTGCTCCTGACACATGGGAGACTTTTTACTACAACCCTACTTTTTCACCTTTTCAGTTGCCTACCATACTAACTTTGTTCATCGGTAGCTTGTGGCTCATTATCATTGCCACTATTACAGCTGTGAACGAGGTGTTCCGCCACTTGTCGGGTTGGAGTATTCCTTACTATCTGGTAGGACTCATGGCTGCTTGCATATTCTGCTACTTGTTCTTTATGCTGACCACCCATCTTTATCTGGGCTATTTCTTTTTGGCGCTGTTCGTGGCCATGTTCCTGCGCCGTCTGTGGTTGCGTACCCTTCGTTACCCCTATAGATGTGGACAATGCGGACACAAGCTCCGCACGAAAGGAGTTTGTCCGCATTGCCACGCCCTTAACAATTAAACTTTTAAAATCTGAATCGCAGATCTACACCCAGTTGTACAGGGGTACCCTTTTGACGGAATTTATTGTTTCTGTTCACGAAGAAGAATGTATCGTAATCCTTATCAAAGATATTGTTAGCCCACAAGGCCAACTCAGAGCCCTTGTGCTGGAATGCCAGTCGAGCATTCGCGGTGCCATAGAACTTCTGTGAATATTCATTCTGCACATCCCAATAGATGCGTCCGGCACCACGGTAATCTGCATTCAGTACTATGTTGTCGATAAATGAACCTCGGTTCATGGCAAACACATACTGGCCACCCAGCATAAAGGTGTGCTTAGGCACGAATGGCACATACTTGCCCTTGTTATCTACATCGCCCAGCTGATACTCACGGAAGGTAGCATAGGTGTAACCATAATTACCTGTGAATGAAAGTGCCTTGGTTGCCTGCCAGCGAATGGAAGCCTCAGCACCCATGCTGCGACTCTTGCCAGCATTGACCGTTACGCGGCCCATGCCACTATCTGCAAACTGTGCCAGTTGCTGATTGTTCGTATTGATGAGGAACAAGGCGAAATCAGCCATGAAATTACCATCATTAGAAGTGAGGTGTGAGCCCAACTCAAAGTTCCAAGAACGCTCGGGCTTGTAGGCAATGGTACCCTCGACATCATAGGTAGGATTATCCTCGACAGCCATGGCACTGCCTCCCATTTTTGACATCATGCCCCCACTCTTCTCATTAATCATGGCCATCATTTCATTGGTCAGCTTTTCTTGCATCAAATCAGAGAACATCTGGATGTTGTAACCTCCAGAACGATAGCCCTTAGAAACGCTGAAATATATATTGTTGCGTGTGTTGAATTCATATTTTAATGCTGCCTTCGGAAGGAACTCCCAGTTGTCATCATTCAGTTTACCAGTAAATTCAGGATTGATGTGCATTCCCTTCAGCTGTTCAGCGATAGCTGCTGTTCGTGGGTTTTGTGCCAGCATCGGAATGTTGAAGTCGAAATTCAAAGGAGATGCAGATGAGTAGTCTATCCATACTTTCTCATACTCCATGCGTGCGCCTAAAGTAAGCGACAGTCCTTCTACGCCCAAATCATTGATAGTAGATTGATGATAGGCTGCAAAGTTGGCAGTAGGGGTATCGAAAAGACCAGAAATCTCAAAAGTCTGATCTGTAATATCGAGACTCATCTCGGGCATGCGCTCATTTTGCTGACGCAGACGGGCAAACACGCTGTTGGCAGGGCCTTCGACCAACTGACTGACACCGTCTTGCTGGAAAACCACTGGGGCATCGGTCTTCAACCACTGGTAGAAACCACTCAAACCAGTTGTC
>JAIKZS010000136.1 GCA_024682035.1 Bacteroidaceae bacterium | reverse complement strand
GTGAAAGTAACAGCAGAGTATTTCCCACAGAAAGATCGTGCATTTGCCACCTCAATCTTCAACGCTGGTTCTACCGTAGGTGCCCTTATTGCTCCATTAAGCATTCCTTTGTTGGCACGCTATTTCAAGAGTATAGGTGTAGGTAATGGATGGGAAATGGCATTTATCATTATTGGTGCTTTAGGCTTTATCTGGATGGCATTCTGGGTATTTATTTACGATAAACCAACAGAACATAAACATGTGAATGCTGCAGAATTGGCTTATATTCAGCAAGACCAAAACAGTACACAACAGACAGCATCGGATGAAGACAATCTGCCAAAATATACAATTATGCAGTGCTTGAAACTACGTCAAACGTGGGCCATTTTAATTGGTAAGTTTGTTACCGATGGCGTTTGGTGGTTTTTCTTGTTCTGGACACCAGCTTATTTGTCAGATGTGTACGGATTACCATCAGACAATCCAACGGCTCAGATGCTGATCTTCGTTCTATATGCCATCACCATGTTATCACTCTATGGCGGAAAGTTGCCTACCATCATCATCAATCGCACTGGATGGAATGCCTATAAATCTCGCATGAGAGCTATGCTCATATTTGCCCTATTCCCTTTATTAGGATTATTTGCGCAACCTTTAGGCAGTTATTCATACTGGTTCCCGATTATTCTGATAGGTCTGGTAGGTGCAGCTCATCAGTCATGGTCGGCCAACCTCTTCTCAGTAGGCAGCGACCTCTTCCCTCACCGTGCCATAGCCACAATTACAGGCTTAAACAGTGCAGCTGGTGGCCTTAGTTCATTCCTTATTAACATTGGTTCTGGTTCCCTGTTTGATTATGCCGATGCTACCCAAATGACATTCTTAGGCTTCCAGGGAAAACCAGCTGGCTACTTTATCATTTTCTGCTATTGCTCTGTAGCATACATTATTGGATGGATATGCATGAAAGTACTTGTTCCCAAGTACAAGCCAGTAAATTAAAAAGGATAACCAACGGCAAAGTGGAAAGCAAAGTCGCGACTGAAACGAGGATGAAAGATGGGGTATCGGTCACTGCCACTTGAATAAGCTGGATTAATGGCTTTCATACCCCCATCAAATCGTAATATGAAGAAACCAAGATCAATACGGAAACCTATTCCATAGGCCACTGCAATTTGTTTATAAAACTTATTAAAGCTGAACTGACCTCCAGGCTGACTCTCATAATTTCGTAAGGTCCACACATTGCCGGCATCAATAAATACCGCTCCAGCTAGTTTCCAGAACAGGTTGGAGCGGTATTCTATACTACCCTCTAACTTTAAATCTCCAGTCTGATTCAAAAAGTTGCCGTCACCAACAAACGAACCTGGTCCCAAGCTTCGCACCGACCAGCCCCTCACGCTATTGGCTCCACCTGCGAAATAACGCTTTTCAAATGGAATCATTTCGGCATTACCATAAGGGAAAGCTATGCCGAAGGCCATATGATAGGCAATAGAGTTGCGATTATCAATTGCGATATTTTTGGCAAAAGCAAAGTCACCCTTAATATATTGTGCAAAAGGAATGTTAAAAATAGTATATTCACCATCCTTGTTCTTGCGCATATTGGTAAGTTTAGCCAAAGCATACAGCCAGTTACCCGCAGCCTCAATGTTGGCACGCAAGGTATAAGAAGTGCCGTTGAAGACATTAGCCGACATATTAGCCCCATTACTATTGTAAGTAAAATTATAGCCAGAACGCACAATAAAACGATCTTCGTAGTTATAACGCACAATATAATTATCTTCCTGTTCCAAATAGCGCTTTTTGAAATCAGGATGAATCCATGGCATATAAAGATAGTTAACATCTAACAAATCAAGACGATGCCTAAGGCGCTGCTGCTTGGTACCCCACTGATAACTCCAACCTGTAGATGCAATGATGCGAGTAAATTCTGGTCGAAGTTGGAAGTTATAACGCATTTCTAAAAGCGTATTAGCACGAATACGATTTACAAAACTATGATTCAAGAATGGAAACAAAATGCGGGGGAAATTAAGAGAAGCTTCTGCAGTAAGCTCTGTATAGCTCTCGTTTCTATAATCGCCTTGCAAACCCGAAACTGCTTCATATGCCCCCCTTAATCGGAGGGTAAGCGACTCAGATCCACGAAACAAATTTTGATTACTTACCGACACAGCGGCTGCAGCACCCAGGTCACCAGCAGAATTTGTTCCTTCCACTTCGAACGATATAGAGCGTAACTTATTTTTAGTAAGCTGAATATAAGCATCAACCAACGAAGAGTCGTTGCGTTGAAACTCTTCAAAGCGGATATTCGTATAACGCATCACTGGCAATCGGTTGAAATTCTGATAAGTTTGCTGTACATCATTACCGTTATAAAGCTCACCTTTTCGCAAGCGCTGATTAGCCAGCAATATCCTAGGACGAACGAAAGGTTTACCCCGATAGAAAACAGGATATCCTTTGTAAAGCATAGAATCTTCTTCCAACTCCTCATCATTGTTCTCCAGTGCATTATAATCAGTTAGGAAATTCACCTGATTCACATAAAATTGTGGATGCTTCACTTGCACACTGTCATCCCCAGTCCTATACGGTTCAAGGTGCATTGTAAGGTCAACCAAATAAGTATTGCGGACAGTATCAGCCGTGTAAGTAAAATACTCCTTGTTAAAACGATAATAACCATTTTGCTGCAACAAAGCGGTAATGCGAGTTCGCTCGTTGTCCAATACATTAATGTCCATATTCATACCCACTTTCAACAAAGTAGTCGCCGTATCTTGCTGCATATAATTCCAAATGGTCGTATCGGGAATGTCGTAATGAAGAGAGCGTACCTTATAAGCCTTTCCCGTTTGAATATCGTATGAGAGCATGATTTTCTTACCCTTCACTTGGGTACCGGCATCCACTGTAGCACTCATATAGCCCATGTTATGTACTGCTTTCTCCACCTCTTGTCGAGAACGCTCTGTTTCATAAGAATCAAAAATCACAGGTGCATCGCCCATTCTTCGCAAGGCCCTATTTACCCACTTGGTTGTATCGCGACCCGACAAATTATAGATATGAAGTTGGGTTTTAAACAGATTGAACCACTTGGTGTTGGGTTGTTGTCGAATAAACATAGTAAGGTCAGCAGGCTTCACCTCTTTATTATCGCTGTTCACTTTCACCTCATCCAGCAGATATGTGCCCTCTGGCACATATTTAGTAGAAGAGCAACTTGCAACTACGAGCAAATAAATTGCCCATAGCCAAAACAAACTTCTATGTTTAATCTGTCCCCCCATTTGTTGCTCAGTGTAGTGAGCCTGTTGTCAAGATGTTTTCGGTTGTAAATTTAGCGGTTTTTTCTCAGAAAAGCAGTATATTTGCATAGAAAAAATAACTTCTATGCCGATATCGAAGAACAAAATCAAATTTATTCGATCAATAGATCAGAAGAAAGTACGACGAGAAGAGCGTGTTTTCGTGGCAGAAGGACCAAAGCTTACGTCCGATTTGCTTGGGCATTTCCATTGTCGTTACTTAGCTGCTACTGAAGGCTGGCTAGCAACTCACCCTACCCTACAAGCCGACGAGATTGACATCGCTACAAACGAAGAAATCGAGCGTGCCAGTTTACTGAAAACGCCCCAAGACGTTATTGCTGTTTTCAATCAACGTGATGAGAACATTGACGCCTCAGTGGTAGCGACGCAGTTATGCTTGGCCCTTGACGATGTACAAGATCCTGGCAACCTGGGTACCATTATCCGCATTGCCGACTGGTTTGGCATTGAGCACATTTTCTGTTCATTAGGCACTGTTGATGTGTATGGTCCCAAAGTAGTACAAGCCACCATGGGAGCCTTGTCGCGCGTTCATCTCCACTATGTTTCCCTTCCTGAATTTATTGGAAAACTTAAAGGGGAGCCCATTTATGGCACCTTGCTCGACGGTACTAATATCTACGAACAGAAATTAACTCCCACAGGCTTGATCGTAATGGGAAACGAAGGCAACGGCATCACCCCTGAAGTGAGGAAATTAATTAACAGAAAACTTTATATTCCTAATTATCCTTCAGGTCGCATCACATCAGAATCGCTGAATGTAGCCGTAGCCACAGCCGTTACCTGTGCAGAATTTCGCAGAAGAATGTAAAGATTAAGCCTATTGATAATCACAACAAAAATTCCCTTTTGAACAGGCTTGTCAACTTCAGTAAAAGTACAGCTGAATAAAAGAATTATTGGTCTTTAGCGTGTATGCGAATAAGCGAGACTCTATCAACCAACAGAATACGGTTTTCTCTTTGCTCAGGGAAATAGATAAAACCATACACCTCGCGTATTTTTCCATAGCTGCCGTTTTGCAGCGTCAATGTGTGTTGACCATCCCCATAAATATGATGCAATTTACTGATAATGCTGTCGTTGCGATAACGAATTGAGAGTGACATAACAGCAGCTTCACTAGAACCAATAGACTGTTTGCCCATAAAATAGCGGAAGTTCGCATTGAAATGCAAGGTATCTTTATCTTCAAAGTTAACAGCATTGGTGTATAAAAAATCAACTCTGTTGTCATACGGATGATTTGTTAGACTAAACATGGGCAGATTCGTCCAAAGATTCACGCTATCACCTCTTTGCATCACATCACCACTTTGCCCGCTGATGGCCAGTGAACGCTCTAATACCGTTTTCTCATCCTGCATGCGTTTGATCACTTTCTGATAAACCTTATCGAAAGCCTCCGGATTACGAGAATACCACGCTAAAGTAGAGTCAAATTGCTGTTCAGTTGTATGATGTTTCTCGAAAACATTCAAATAATACAACGTTACTTTATATTTATCAGAAGGCGAAGCTATATCACCTAAAGCCTTAGCGGCATGGTAGTCATATAAGACATCCTCCATCTCACTGTCACTCAATATGCTGTCAGGCCTATCAGGACCACAAGCCACGAAACATGCCAACAGAAACAGCACGTTCAAGCCCAACAATATGGAGTGCATGGATTTCATGACTTCTTGGTTTTCAGTATATCGAAGGCATAATTCACGTACTTACCATAGAAGATTAACATTGCAACAATGCCTACCGAAATACATGAATCAGCAAAATTGAATATAGGACTAAAAAATACAAAATGCTGGCCGCCAACTAAAGGCATCCACGTAGGCCAATCTGTCTCAATAAGAGGAAAATAAAACATATCTACTACCTTGCCATAAAGTAGCGGCGCATAGCCACCACCTTCTGGCATAAAAGTAGCTATTTGTGAGAAAGAACTTTCACTGAACAAAACACCATAACACACACTGTCTATAATGTTACCCAATGCGCCTGTAAGAATAAGAGAGACACATACCAGGAAACCCGTCTTCAAGTTGGCCTTTACAAACTTATATAAACACCATAAAATAGCTATTACCGCAATAATGCGGAAAGAAGTAAGAAATAACTTGCCGACAATTTGCATGCCGAACGCCATTCCATTGTTCTCGGTAAAGAAAATATAAAACCAGTCTGTCACACGTATACTTTCATGCAAGTACATGTGTGTCTTGATATAAATCTTTATACATTGATCTATCACCAGAAGCAGGATAATCAAAGCTACTGATATACTGCCTTTTTTTATTGTCTTATTCATCTTCTACTTTAAGCGTTCAGCAAAGCCTTACTCAACGGTTTCTCTTAGCTTCAATACTCAGTGTAGCATGAGGTACTGCACGCAATCGTTCAGCAGGAATCAGTTTACCAGTCTCACGGCAAATGCCATAAGTCTTGTTCTGAATACGCACTAAAGCAGCCTGCAGACTCTTGATAAATTTCTGCTGGCGCTGTGCCAAACGAATGGTTTCATCCTTTGTCAAAGCATAAGCATCATCCTCTATTACCTTATAAGTAGGCGATGTGTCTTCAATACCATTACTATCAGATCCATTCAAACTTGCCATCATCTGATTGTAATCCTTCTGCGCTGTTTCCAACTTGTCTAAAATAATCTGCTTAAACTCCTCTAATTCGGCGTCGGAGTATCTCGTTTTTTCTGCCATACTTTTACACTTTAAATTGATTAAGGTATTAATATTCAATTCACTAAATATCGTATTTTGTATTTTATATTCTCGTGCTATTATAATTTCTCAATCTTCACTTCCAGCTCATATTCATCCATATCGAGTTTTATACCGTCCTGCACCTTCTCAGCCAACACCATATTGACACCCAATACTTGGTTACAGATATAATCCTTGAAAGCAATCACAGCATCGTCAGTCTTCTCGTTCTTCGACAAAGTAATGTTAATCTTATCGGTAATTTCCAATCCACTTTGTTTACGCAAATTCTGAATACGATTCACCAGTTCGCGGGCTATACCTTCCTGGCGTAACTCCTCTGTAATAGTAATCTCAAGTGCCACCGTCAGTTTGCCTTCGTTAGCCACCAGCCATCCAGGAATATCTTCGCTGAAGATTTCCACATCAGCAACATCCACCACAGCCTCGGCGCCATCCAGCATAAAGGCAAACTGGCCATCCTGCTCCATTCGGTTAATATCTTCCTGGCTCATAGCGGCCACAGCAGCGGCCACTGCTTTCATCTGCTTGCCAAACTTAGGACCTAATTTCTTGAAGTCGCACTTCACCTTCTTCACCAGAATACCAGCAGCGTTATCCACAAAGTTCAGTTCTTTTACGTTCACCTCGTTCTTCACCAAATCTTTCACCGCCTCAATGTGCGTACGCTGTTCCTCGTCGTTCACTGGCACCATCACACTCTGCAACGGCTGACGCACCTTAATGTTCACCTTGCGACGCAAAGCCAGTACCATAGAAGTGATTTGCTGTGCCATCTCCATGCGAGCCTCCAGTTCCTTATCAATCAAACTTTCATCGTAAACGGGGAACTTTGCCAAGTGTACAGACTCCACATTGTCTCTACCAGTAACAGCAATCAAGTCCATATACAACTTGTCAGCATAGAAAGGAGAGAACGGAGCCATCAGCTTCGCTACCGTTTCCAAGCAAACATACAACGTCTGATAAGCAGCCAGCTTATCCTGCGTCATTCCCCCACCCCAGAAACGTTTGCGGTTCAGACGTACATACCAATTACTCAAGTTATCATTCACAAAGTCCTGAATCAATCGTCCAGCTTTAGTAGGCTCGTAATCATTCAGATTAGCTTCTACATTCTTTACCAGTGTATTCAATTCAGAAAGAATCCATCGGTCGATCTCAGGACGCTCATTCACAGGCACCTCAGCTTCCGCAAACTTAAAGCCGTCAACATTAGCATACAATGCCAGGAATGAATAAGTATTATATAAGGTGCCAAAGAACTTACGACGCACTTCCTCCACACCATCAACGTCGAATTTCAAGTTATCCCAAGGAGATGAGTTCGTAAGCATGTACCAGCGAACAGGATCGGAACCATACTGTTCAATAACGCCAAACGGATCAACTGCATTCCCCAATCGTTTTGACATCTTTTCGCCATTCTTGTCGAGCACCAAACCATTAGATATCACGTTCTTGTACGACACATTGTCGAATACCATCGTAGCAATGGCATGCAGCGTAAAGAACCAGCCACGTGTTTGGTCCACGCCCTCGGCAATGAAATCAGCTGGGAACACCTTACCGCTGTCAAGCAATTCCTTGTTCTCAAACGGATAATGAATCTGTGCATAAGGCATAGCACCAGAATCAAACCAAACATCAATCAGGTCGGTCTCCCTCTTCATAGGCTTGCCAGAAGCCGAAACCAACGTAATATCATCCACATACGGACGATGCAAGTCAATCTTATCATAGTTAGTTTGCGTATAAACGCCAGGCTCGAAACCAGCCTCCTTATATGGATTAGCAGTCATCACACCGGCAGCCACAGCCTTCTCAATCTCGTTGTATAGCTGTTCAACGCTTTCAATGCAAATCTCCTCATGATTATCTTCAGTACGCCAGATAGGCAGTGGAGTACCCCAGTAACGAGAACGGCTTAAGTTCCAGTCATTCAAATTCTCCAACCACTTGCCAAAACGGCCCGTACCAGTGCTTTCTGGTTTCCAGTTAATACACTTGTTCAGCTCTATCATGCGCTCTTTACAAGCAGTAGAACGAATAAACCAGCTATCAAGCGGATAATACAACACTGGTTTGTCTGTACGCCAGCAATGAGGGTAATTGTGCACATGCTTCTCAATCTTGAACGCCAAATTGTCGGCCTTCATTTTCATACAGATAAAGATGTCCAGACTTTCGGCAGCAGCGGCAGCTTTATCGTCATATTTTCCATTAACTGTAAACTGAGGATCATAAGCATTTTTCACCCAACGTGCCTCATATTCCTTGTATATATCATAGTTAACACACTGCTTCACAAACTCCTCGTCCAAATCGGCTGTATCGAAGAACTTACCAGTAAAGTCCACCATTGGACGATTCTCGCCTTTCTTCGTTACCATAAAAATAGGAGGAATACCCGCATTGCGAGCCACAAAAGCATCATCTGCACCAAAAGTAGGCGCAATATGCACAATACCCGTACCATCTTCGGTTGTTACATAGTCACCAGGAATCACGCGGAATGCTTTCTCAGCAGCCACATGCCACTTGCCGGTTTCATCCACCTCCACTGGCTTCACGAACTTCAGCAATTGTTCATATTTCATGCCCACCAAATCGGTACCCTTATACTCTTTAATCACCTTGAACGGAACCACCTTGTCGCCCTTCTTATAGTCCTCCAGCGGCATGTTTTCACCCTTCTGGTTAAAGTGAGAGTACAGCAAAGCCTTTGCCAATACAGCCGTAATAGGCTCACCTGTATAACTGTTATAACTCTGCACTGCCACATAATCAATTTTCGGACCCACGCAAAGCGCCGTATTTGAAGGCAAAGTCCAAGGAGTAGTCGTCCACGCAATGAATACAGGTGTACCCCAAGCCGTCATCTCCGGCTTCGGATCCAGCATCTTGAATTGAGCCACCACAGTCGTATCCTTCACGTCACGATAGCAACCAGGCAAATTCAGTTCATGTGAACTCAAGCCTGTACCAGCGGCAGGTGAATAAGGCTGAATGGTGTAACCCTTGTAAAGCAATCCTTTCTTATGTAACTGTGCCAACAGCCACCACAAAGTCTCGATATAACGATTGTCGTAAGTAATGTATGGATCATCAGTATCAACCCAGTAGCCCATCTTGTGCGTCAAATCGGTCCACTCTTTGGTAAACTTCATCACATCTTTTCTGCAGGCAGCATTATATTCCTTCACAGTAATGGTTTTACCAATGTCCTCTTTTGTGATGCCCAGTGCCTTCTCCACACCCAGCTCAACTGGCAGTCCGTGCGTATCCCAGCCAGCCTTACGTTTCACCTGATAACCTTTCATGGTCTTGAATCGGCAGAAAATATCTTTGATTGAGCGAGCCATCACATGATGGATGCCAGGCATACCATTGGCAGAAGGAGGTCCCTCGTAGAAAACGTATGAAGGACAACCTTCGCGCTCTGTCATACTCTTCTCAAAAATGTGGTTTTTCTCCCACTGAGTCAGCACTTCCTTGTTAATTTCAGACAGGTTAATGCCAGTATATTCAGCAAAATTCTTACTCATTATATCCCTTTTTTGTAAATTATTCTTTTAACAAGGCGCAAAGTTACACCATATTTCTTTAATAACAAAAAATACTGATTGAAAAAGTTAGCATCTGTGCATCATCAAGCCCGATAAATAAAAATAGTTCCAATATACTTTTTAATCCGAAATCCGTTTCGTAAATTTGCAGTCCAAAGTATTAATAACAAAAATTATGGCAACAGTAAAACCATTTAAGGGAATTCGCCCCCCACAAGCTCTAGTTGAGCAGGTGGCATCTCGCCCCTACGATGTGCTGAATTCCGAAGAGGCACGCCAAGAGGCCGAAGGCAATGAAAAATCACTGTATCACATTATTAAACCTGAAATTGATTTCGAACCTGGCACCGATGAACACGACCCTCGTGTTTACCAGAAAGCCGCTGAAAACTTTCAGATGTTCCAGGATAAAGGATGGTTGGTACAAGATGAGCAAGAGAACTACTACGTTTATGCGCAAACCATGAACGGAAAGACGCAATACGGCTTGGTAATTGGCGCCTATGTGCCTGATTACATGAATGGTATCATTAAGAAGCACGAGCTTACTCGTCGTGACAAAGAAGAAGACCGTATGAAGCATGTGCGTGTGAACAACGCCAACATCGAGCCCGTGTTCTTTGCTTACCCCGACAATGCCCAGCTGGACGCTATCGTAGCCAAATATACGGCCGAAAAGCCTGTTTACGACTTCATTGCTCCTGGCGATGGTTTTGGTCACAAGTTCTGGATTATCGACCAGCGTACCGATATTGACGCTATCACCGAGGCGTTTGCAAAGATTCCGTATCTCTATATTGCCGATGGCCATCATCGCAGTGCTGCTGCAGCCCTCGTAGGTGCCGAAAAGGCTAAACAGAACCCACATCATAAGGGCGATGAGGAGTACAACTACTTCATGGCAGTTGCCTTTCCTGCATCACAATTAACCATCATCGACTACAACCGTGTGGTGAAAGACCTTAATGGTCTTACTAACGAAGCTTTTCTACAGGCCCTAACGGAGAATTTCGATGTACAGGAGAAGGGCAAGGAAATCTACAAACCCCAGCAACTGCACAACTTCTCTCTCTACCTTGATGGAACTTGGTACAGCCTGACAGCTAAGTCTGGTACTTACAATGACAACGACCCTATTGGAGTATTAGATGTAACCATATCATCTAACCTTATTCTGGATAAGATTTTAGGAATCAAAGACCTACGTTCTGACAAGCGCATTGATTTTGTAGGTGGCATCCGTGGTCTCGGCGAACTGAAACGTCGTGTTGATAGTGGTGAGATGAAGGTGGCATTGGCCCTTTATCCCGTCAGCATGCAGCAGTTGATGGACATTGCCGACACTGGTAACATCATGCCTCCAAAGACTACTTGGTTCGAGCCAAAGTTGCGTTCGGGTCTTGTTATTCATAAGCTGGTGTAAATGAGTGAACAAGTAAGGTTGGAGATGTTTGCTGCAGATATCGATTCTGAATTGGAACTGCAGTATTCACAAGAAGGAGTAAGAGCGGGATTTCCAAGTCCCGCTCAAGACTATACTACCGATGCCATCGACCTGAACAAGGAGTTGGTACGCCATCCCTCCTCTACCTTCTATGCCCGTTGTGTGGGCGATTCCATGAAAGAGAGTGGCATTGATGATGGCGATTTGTTGGTTATCGACAAGAGTTTGGAGCCTGGCGAAGGTGACATTGTGGTGGCGTTCATTGATGGTGAATTTACCTTGAAGCGCATTCATCTTGACCCTGCTCATAATTGCTTAATGCTCATGCCTTCAAATCCTAATTATCAGCCTATTAAAATTACCGAGGATAATCATTTCATCATTTGGGGCATAGTAACTTATAATATTAAGAAGCAACATTAAAAATGTTCGCCATAGTTGATTGCAATAACTTCTATGCCTCTTGCGAGAGAGTGTTCAACCCACACCTCCGTCATAAGCCCGTTGTTATTCTCAGCAATAACGATGGCTGTATCATTGCTCGTAGCAATGAAGCCAAAGAGCTGGGCATCAAGATGGGAGCACCTTTCTATCAAGTAAAAGAATTGCTTGAGGAAAAAGAAGTTGCAGTGTTCAGCAGCAACTATAACCTTTATGGCGACATGAGCCGGCGAGTCATGCGCCTACTCTATGAATATTGTCCCGATGGCTTTTCACAATACAGCATCGATGAGGCATTTCTCGACCTCGACGGCATGGGTTCTACCGATGTGCTGCACCAACAATGCATACAATTAGCCAAGACGATAGAACGCAGTACAGGTATCCCCGTTACCATAGGTATTGCCCCCACCAAGACATTGGCCAAGATGGCCAGTAAGTTTGGCAAAAAACATAAAGGTTATCAAGGCTGTTGCCTCATTGATACCGACGAGAAACGAGAGAAAGCACTAAAGTTGTTTCCCATTGATGATGTGTGGGGCGTAGGTTGGCGCAACCGCGATAAACTCGAGTATTATGGCATTAAGACTGCATGGGACTTCACGCAAAAAAGTGAAGGATGGGTGCGCAACCTCATGCATGTCACAGGGGTTCGTACCTGGAAGGAATTACGCGGTATTGATTGCATTGATGTCGAGGAGTTGCCACACAAGAAAAGCATCTGTACCAGCAGGAGTTTCCAAAACGAAGGTTTGTCGGCAATAGCCGATGTTGAAGAGGCGGTGGCCAACTTTGCTGCTGCTTGTGTGCGCAAGCTCAGAGAGCAACATACTTGTTGTACATCCATCACAGTGTTTGCCCACACCAGCCGTTTCCGTACCGACCAGCCTTCCAGCTATATATATCGCAGCGCTAACTTGCAAGTACCCACCAATAATTTACAGGAAATTGTGTCGTATGCCGTTAAACTCTTGCGGGCTGAGTGGAAACCTGGTACTTATTTCTACAAGAAAGCGGGCGTGATTGTGTGGGATATTTGTCGCGACAATGCCATACAGACATCACTTTTCGACCCTATCGACCGCAACAAGCAAGCGGCACTGACAAAAGCCATCGACGAAATTAACCGCAAGAACGGTCATAACACCGTTCGCGTGGCGGTGCAAGGCTATCGCAAGAATTGGCACCTCAAGAGCGAGCACCTCACCAAGCAATACACCACCAACATCAAAGACATCCTTCTGGTTAAGAGCTGAAACCAAGAGTTCACCACCCCATCAGTTCCTGTAAGAACGGTGTCAGTTCACTGGCCATCTTTTCCTGTTGCCGCTTGGAAGGATGATAATCGGCACCAAATCCCAGACTCCCATCTTGTGCAGGGAAAACAAATCTATACACTTGGTGGTCGCCTCGTTTGTGCGCATCTTCCATCACCCTATCCAATGCATCTTCAACATCTTTCATCCGTTGGCCACTCAGCATACAGCCACTCAGCAGCACAATCTTAGCTGCTGGATAACGGCTTCTTAAATGCTGCAAGAACCCGGCATACGCCTCGCGTAACTTAGTCTTGTTATACCTTCCAGTCGATGTGTCATTGGTGCCCAAGTTCATGCACACCACATCGGGCTGGTAGCGGTTATAGTCCCACACCTCAGTAGAATCATTAAAGTTTGTGTAATCATACAAAGCAGGCATAGCCACCTCTGGGGTTCCGTCAAACGGACCGTTATAGTTTCTGAAGATGCCAATGCCGCTTCGTGCCACCGTTACGTGTTGCGCATGTAATGCCCTGGCTGTCAGTGCTGCATAAGTATAATAATGGTTTTCTGTCTCGTAACTGAAATGATTGGTAGCCACATCTGCCTCTATGCCATATCCACAAGTAATAGAGTTGCCTATAAACTCAATCTTACGTTGCGGTAAAGCCGGTGCCTCGGTCAGGTCCTTGCCTGGATCCAGCACAAAACCATAAAACTCAGGACGCAGCTCATAGCCCTCCACCGCATACATCAGTCGCACCTCGTGCCTGCCCTCAGCCAAACCTTCGGCCAGCACCAAGGTCGAGTCAGTTTTCGTCAAATAATCCACCTTGAAAGGCGTCCCGTCATCAATCTGCGCCATATAAAAGCCACTTTGTGGTTTGGCCATCATTTTGATCGATGTACCCTCAAAACCAGCCACTACCTGGACGCCCGGATAAGTAAAAAGAGGTGCCTCAGGATGGCTGAAATTTACCCTTCCCACA
>JAIKZS010000129.1 GCA_024682035.1 Bacteroidaceae bacterium | reverse complement strand
TGATAAGAATGAGCCAGAGTCAAATGGCAGTGCTGTCTCAGCTGCTGAAGAAAATACACCTAAAGTGAATGTTGATTTTGTTTTCAATGTGTCAACTGGTAATGAAGCTACTACCCGAATGACATCTGCTAACACTCAATCTGTTACTACTGAATCTTTCAGAGGTATAGATCATGCTGTGGTCATGTCATTTATTCAATCAAGTCCTTCAATAGTTGCAAATAACACCGTGGCAACCAAAGGATTTTATAATATGGGAGATATAATGAGTGCTGGCTTTATAAATCAAGATCCAGCTTCAACAGGTGTAACGAAGTCTCGTCGTGTGATAGAGTTAGGCTTGGACGTAGGGGTTAATTCCATGATGTTCTGGGGTAAGGCTATCAAGAATTTAACTAGTAAAGACCAAGGTGATGTGGTTTGGACAATGGATAAAAATTTGGCCAACATATCATTTTCCTTAGGCAAACGCATACCAGATGGTACAGGGGCTGGTTCTATTACAGCTTTTAATCAGTATAGGAATGTAATTGCTGCTGCATTAACTAAAATTGTAGGGACGGTATATACTTCCTCTACAGCTGTTACACATGGTTCTGAGTCCTATACTGTGCCAACTGCTGGTATAGCTTGGAAAGATTATGTTTCCGTTTCAGGAACTACAATTGCAGCTAAAACTAAGGATCCTGCATCAAATGGATCGATTGATATGTCTCCGTTAGGCCAAATATTAGCAAATGCATTTGTTAACCTCAATACCATTTATACTAATGAAGTACGTGCGGGCTCAGGCCCAGCTCTGGCAAGAACATTGGGTGACCTTTTTGTGGTGGTAAATAAAGTTTATAATGCAACCCCTACAAGTGTGCAAGAAGAAGTGGCGAAGAGAGTTGCCGGTGAAATCGTTACGAAAATTAGCTCTATTATTGATAATCCTGCTACACATCCTACCTGGAATACGGATGCAAATAAAATTATTACTCTTTCGGGATTAACAACAGGAATTGACGAGGTAACAGGGGATATTAATGGTTTCCCTCTCACTCTTTTTAATGTTCCTCAAGGAGCTACTGTGTTGAAGTATGATGTTACTAACAACACATATAGTTATAACGATGCTATTCCCACCTATGCTATGGATGGAACTCCTGGCGGCTCATTTGATCCGAAAACATATCGCTATCCGGCTGAGCTCTGTTATTTTGGTAATAGCACTATACGTGTGACAGACGATACGCATACAGTGGCCGAATATCCTGATGGCGTTAGTGATTGGGATAAAGATGCCTCATGGGCTGCAGGTGCTACTGGCACAAGTAGTAAAGCTTGGACAAAGGATGGAACGGTACTGTCTTCTACCCGTAGCGTGGCCATGCAGAATAACATTAATTATGGGACCGCTTTGTTAAAGACCACTGTTCAGTATGGTGCAAATACACTGGAAGACAATAAGAGCGCGATTATGTCAGCCAGGACACATTCAACTGAATCTAATAATACAATTGATGTGACACGAACTGGGATGTTTACGCTGACGGGCATTTTAGTAGGTGGTGTAGAGCCAGAAGTAGGATGGAACTATATTGCAAAAGCTACGTCTCCAAGTTATAGCGTTTTTATTTACGACAATGCTATACCAAATACTGTTATTCCTGCAGGTTCTGGCGCTCCATCAGCACCTAATTATACTTTGGTTTGGGATAATTATAATCCTACGATTGCAACTAATTCAAAACAGAACGTTGTTTATATTGCACTGGAGTTAGTGAACAATACTGGTAGTGATTTCTGGGGGATGAATAACTTGATACGTAATGGTGCCACTTTCTACATTACTGGTAAATTGGATCCTAACAATGATTATACTGGTAAAACTCCTTTAAGTAGTACAGATGGTTCTGTAGGTATAACTTGGCCAACCAATTATGCATTACCGCCATATGATGCTTCTGGTAATACTATTAAGCAGCGTCGAATCTTTATTCAGGATTATATGACAGAGGCAAACTTTACTATAGGCCCAAATTCTTTGCAGAAAGCTTTGGTGGCTGTGCCAGATTTACGATCAACGCAGTTATCTCTAGGTCTATCAGTTGATTTAAGCTGGTCAACAGGACTGAGTTTCGATGGCATTGTTTTAGGAGACTAAGAATAAACTTGCACATAGTATTATAGACTATTAAGTGGAAAAGAAAGGTATTTACATAGTGACAATCTTGCTGACCTTGGGTTTGGCTGCTTGTAATCAAATTGATGATGATTTATCTGATTGCAAGACTGAACCTGTAAAGGATTTTGAGCTGAACTACGAGCTGAAGCTGGTGACCAATATGACCACCGAGCTTCAGACGCAGCTCAATACCGTTACTGAAGTGGAAATTAGCGATGCATTGAAACAACACCTCACAGGTGTGTTTAGGAACTTTGCTCATGATGTGGACCTTTCTTTTTACGATGTGGCCAATGATTCTGTACGATTACACCATGAGAGTCACATTATGGACGACCACCAAAGTAGTTATACTCTCAATCTGCCTATGCGAGAGTATATGCACTTGGCTTCGGCTAACATTGTTGACAATTCTCTGGTTTCAATGCAGTTAGATGATTATTGTCACACGGCTCGCCTTACACAGGTAGAAGCCGATTCCATCGATAGTCATGAAACGGGTATCTTCACCGCGCGTGCTAACATGGATGTATTGGGTAATGTGGATCAAACTTTTGACGTGAAGCTTTTTATGGCCAATGCAGCTGCTGCTCTGGTGGTGGATACCACAGGAGTGAAGTACAAAAGCTTTCGTGCTTATGCCCGTGGCTTCGCTACCGATTTTCAGTTGGCTGATAGCATTTATACGTATGCTGAAAATTCTCCTTATGTAAGAGCCAACCAGATAGTGTTGAGTGATTCTTTAAACCAGGTAGCTTATTGTACCGTTAATTTCCCGTCTCGCAATCCCAAAGGGTGGTGGATGCGTGAAAAGACTGATAGCTTATCAGCTGTTGCCAACGTTAGTAAGACGCCGAGAGGCTTTGCTGTAACTCGTGGCGAGGGGGAGATCATTCCTGAAGGAGACTCTGACGGTGAAACGTTATGGGAATACATAGTTTATGTTACTTTGGAAGATGGGAGTATCACCAAAACTACTCTTGAAATGAAAGAACCTTTATTGGCTGGAGCGATGAAAATCATTAAGGGGCGCATGGACACTAAGGGTATAGTGAAACCAACTGATATGAAGGTGGGTGTGAGTGTTACCTTAGATTGGCAATCAGGAATGGATTTTGAGGAAGAACTGTAAAACGGTGGAGTAGTAACGGAGTGACACTTAAAAGTTATACAAGGTTGATTTGTCTGTTATCGTATCTTGCTTTCTGTGCTTGTGAAAGTGAAGATGTAGCAACGATTAGCTCTACTGAAGATGAGTTGATTGAAGTACAATTAGGCTTTTCTGTTGGTGAGAATAATGCTGCCGATACCCGTATGTCTGCCGTTAATACACAAAGTGATACTAATAATTCTTTTCTTGGGCTCGATTATGTGAACCTAGTTCCTTTTGGCATTAATAATGATACACCACCTATTGGCCCTGCTTCTCAAAGACTTAGTAAAAACAATGCGTTATTGATAAATGATCATAATGCTACAAGCGGTACCAGTAGAAATTACCTTTATTCTGCCATGCTAATACCTTTAGGTACTAAGTCTTTTTTGGCTTATGCACATCCATCAGTTGGTGGCTTGAATGCTTCTATAGAAGATAAGTTTGCACATGGTTCGTTGATACCAGCTGGATTGGGTGCCGATGCTACTGACGATAATGCCAGCAGCATCACATTTGCCCCTGATTTGATAGCAGACGATGATGAAAATGCTGAAGCTTATAATAGAGCAAAGTCTGTGGCAGAAAAGATTGCGACACATCTGACTAATTTAGCTAATGTCAGTTATAATTCTGGTGCCCTTACTGTGTACTGGCGTGATCTGTCAGATAATGCACAGACCATGTATAGCAGTTTGACTCGTGATGGATATGTTTTTACCATACCCAATGCAGCGACTTTAGAAACAGAGTTGAATAAAATTAAGGATTATGCCTATTATAATGATAGTAAACTGGCATCAGCTATCAAAAATGCGGCAAACAAAGTTTTGAATGATAAAAATAATTGGAAATCATTTGGGGGTATTGCCAATATGCCAGATGGATTGATAGTCTTTAAGTGGGAGGACTCTATAAAACAGTTTGTCGTTTTGCATCGTGGTAACAGCAAGCAATACCTGAATCCGCAGATTGCTGATCCCAGTACCATGGTTTATCCTACGCAATTGTGGTATTATGCAAATAGTAAGATTAAAACAGCTACCAACAGTGATTTGACAGATGAACAAATCAGGGGAATCTTTTTAAATGGGGGAAAAAGTAAAAAATGGAGTACGGTTGTATTAGAGGATGATAATTTCAAGGCAGAAAGTGGAGGCGATGTCGTGGTAAATAGCCAGTCAAGGGTGGTGGCCATTCAGAATGTTTTGAATTATGGCGTGTCTAAGCTTATGACCAGTGTAAGGACATCTGTGGGTAATATTCCTGTTTCAGCGACAACAACCATTCAAAACAGTCAAATTCAGTGGACAGGGTTGTTATTAACGAATCAGCATAAAGTTGGTTATAACTTTCAGGCTATTGATGATGGAAAGGAATATACAGTGTATGACAACAAAATAGTGAATAGTGATAATAAGATTATTACTTTATCTAAGAATTCATTATTACCTAATAGTGCTACCAGTAATCATGGCATTCATACTTTGGTGTTACCAACTCTCGACAATGAGAAAGTATATGTGGTGGCAGAGTTGTTTAATAATGATGCTAATATCACCATTATTGGTAACAAAGGTTGTAAAATTCCTCCTAAAACCTATTTTTATATGGTGGGTGAATTAGTTCCTTCAGCAGACAAAGTGCCAACAGGTTCTACAGCATCGGGTACAAAGGTGTTTGAATCCGATAAGTTTACCAAAGTAGATGCCGTATTTAGTAATTTTGAAGGCGCTTACAATTATGTGCCTGATTTAGCTTCTCCTGCTTTGGTACTGGGTTTGAAAATAGATTTGAGCTGGCAACAGACTGAGCCAAAATCTGTGTGGCT
>JAIKZS010000100.1 GCA_024682035.1 Bacteroidaceae bacterium | reverse complement strand
TTCAAGGAGGCTTGCTCATTGGAACTGCGTAACATCGTTGACACCCAGGAGGTGACATTGAACGGCAAGGTTCGCAAGATGCAGACCATCACTCCTATCGCTACGGCTGTGGCAGTGACTCGCGCAGGCAGTGCAAGCTCTACTTCAAGCGACAACACTGGTACTGGCTCTAACACTGGCAGCAACACCGGCTCAGACTCAGGTTCTGGCTCTGGCGACGGAAACAACGGTGGTGACGGTGGCAATGGCGACGGCGATCTGATGATCTAAAGAAGTAGGAAGTATGAAGTAGGAAGTAAGAAGTAGGACTTCATGTAACTAAGTGAGAGGCTTCGCCCTGAAGGGCCCTTAGGGGCGAAGTACTCTTCTTCAATAACCTTATCAGTCTAAGGTCACTTTTTGGAGCAGCGAGGGCCAAGGATGCTTGCATCGATTTGGCCGAGTCGCGACAAAATAGGACGCAGTCAAAGGTCTGAGGTCTGAAGGCTGAAGGCTGAGGTTAAAGGTTATAGGTTATAGGTTATAGGTTATTGAAATAACTATCAATTATCAACTATCAACTATCAACTATCACTTTTCGGAGCAGCGAGGGCAGAGTCAAGCTTGCTTGAACTATGCCGAGTCGCGACGAAATAGGACGAAGCCAACTATCCACTATCAACTATCAACTATCCACTATCACTTTTCGGAGCAGCGAGGGCAGAGTCAAGCTTGCTTGAACTATGCCGAGTCGCGACGAAATAGGACGAAGTCAATTATCAATTATCAATTAAAACCATGAAAAACAAGGACTTTTGGAAATCAGTTATACAACTTGTAATTTCAGTACTCACTGCTGCTTTGACAGCCATCGGCACTACAAGCTGTATGGGGCACGGACCCCTCTATATCTGAACAGATCAGATAAATCAATAGAAAGCCCGGTAAACTCAAATGTTTATCGGGCTATTCTTTTAAAAAGAGGGGAAGTGTCCGTCGTGGATCCCCCCCCCTCAAGATAAACGTTAGATATTTCTCAAGTTATCAATAACCTGGGTTCTGTACAAGTGCAGTATTCAAGTCAATCTCACGCTGTGGGAGTGGCATGATAGCACGCATGTTGTCGGCTGCAATCTGTTCACCTAATGAATTGGTAAGCGACTTACCATTGCGCCAGTAGGCAAAAGCTATCTGGTTCTCAGCAAATAACTCCTTAGTGTATTCGAAGATGATGTCGTCGATGGTGACTGATGTAACAGCAGTATAACCCTCCACTCGATTCTCCTCTATTTTATTGATGTAAGGAGCAGCTGCTGCTCCACCATGAAGATAGTATTCAGATTCAGCTGCAATCAGATACACCTCTGACAAACGAATGATCTTAGGATTGTTGATATAGATGGAACCATTACGACCTGGATATTTGCCAGGGTAGAATCCTGCTGCGTCTTTATGGTCTGTCTGGTCTTTAATCAATCCTGAACGAACGTCTTTGGGGTGTGTCGATAGATACTGGAACAAAGGACTTGTAACGTTGAATGCAAACTCTGCATAACCACTTGCATCTGTATAATTGCCAGGTGAATAACTTTGTGCAGTATAGGTTTCGGTAGTCAAGAACTCAAAAATAGACTCAGTAGTGCCTTCTGCAGCCCAAGCACTGATATAATCGGATAGTGTATAAAGAGTGTAGGCTCCACTGTTGATGACTGCCGTAGCATCTGCCAGCGCATGGGCATAGTCGCCCATGTAGAGGTAGGCACGTGCACGCAATGCTGTAGCAGCCCACTTGTTCATATAGCCTACGCCGTTATTGTCTTTTAGCAGGCTGATGGCTTTCGTAAAATCGGAGATAACCAGGTTGTAGGTCTCAGCCAATGTGGCACGAGTGGGCTTATAATCTGATTCGAACACCTTATCTGCCAAAGGAATACCAGAATTGGCAGCTGAAGTACTTGCCACTGTAGAAGGTATATGTGCATACAAGCGAGCTAAGTCGAAATGCAACAACGCACGCCAGGCATAGAGCTGACCCTGTAAATTGGCTACACGAGGATCATCCAACTCACCAGAAGTTTCCAATGCTTTATTTGCATTGGCAATGGCTTGATAATACACACGGTAAGGGTTGGTTGCCAATAAGTCGTACTTCGTCAGGTTGTAGCTGGAGATAGGCACACTCTGGTTATAACTCTTGATGACGGTAAACTCATTCGTAAGCAGGTCGGCATAAATGGCAAACTCTGCACCATAACATCCTCTTTGGCGTGATATAACATAACCAATACCATTGACGGCATTCTGCAAGTCATCAATGGAGGTAATCGCACCATCTACTGGCAGAGCGGTGGAAGGTTCTTTGTCAAGGAAACCATTGCATGATGACAGTGCCCAACTGACTGCAATTCCTAATATCAAATATAATCTTTTCATATTACTGTCTCATTTATAATTATAACTCGATGTTCAAACCAAATACAAACGAACGCGTAGGGGGAGTATCTAACTGGCGATATCCGTTTACAGCCACGTCTGGATCGACATTCTTAGTTGCACTGTAGATGATGAACGGATTGGTGGCTCGGAAATATACACGCAGGTTATTGATAACACTCTTCTTCACTGGGATTCTGTAGCCGAAAGTAATATCGCGCATACGGATATTATCGGTAGAGCGAATGATGCGTGTAGAGAATCGGTCAGAACGGTAAGGATTATTCCAGATTGGGCGTGGATACTCAGCATCTTTGTTAGTGGGTGTCCAGTAATTATCACCTACCTCTTGCGCCACATTGAATATACTTGCACGAAAACCATCTGTAACTCGCAGGAAATAACTCGGATAGTCAAACATGCTGGCACCACCCTGGAATGAAATTATGAATGACAGGTCGAAATTCTTCCAAGTGAAACGGTTGGTCATACCACCGAGGAAGTCAGGTATTGCCTTGCCTACGATGGTACTGGCTGCCTGGGTATAATAGTTTGTAACGCCTTTGGAATGATCTTCAGGATTAATCCAAAACTCAGCAAGTCCGGTATCTTTATTCACACCGACATACTGTGGCAGATAGAAGGTATGCATAGATTCACCTTCACGCAAGATGTACATACTGCCGTCGCCATACCGAACATCCTCGCCATTGGGCAATTCCTTGATCTTATTGCTCTGGAAGGTAATGTTGAAATCGGTTGACCAGGTGAAGTTCTTGGTGGCAATATTCTGTGAACTGATGGAAACTTCCAAACCGCTATTGCCTAACTTACCCAAGTTGGATGTTTTGCTTCCAAAACCGGTTACCCAAGAAATAGGGGTAGCAAACAACATGGCCTTGGTTAATTTATTATAGTATTCAACTGTCAGACCTACACGACCAAACAGGTTCCAATCTAAACCTACGTTGAAATTATAGGATTTTTCCCATCCCAACTTAGGGTTTGAAAGCTGTGACCAATAATAAGCTGAATTGGCTCCATAGCCTCCAGTGGTGGAGTACAGACCCATGTAGGAGTAGTTGCCTGTTGGCAGGTTGCCATTGGTACCATAAGACACACGCAACTTCAAATCGTTGAACAAAGGGGTATCCTTCAGGAATTTCTCGCCACTGATACGCCATGCTCCTGATACTGACCAGAAGTTTGACCAGCGGTTTTCGACTGCCAAACGTGAAGAACCGTCACGACGGAAAGAGGCAGAGAAGTAATACTTATTGGCAAAATTGTAATTGGCGTTTGCCAACCAAGACAGCATGGCATTATCACTGATGGAGCTGCCTGTATTATAAGGCTGACCGTTAGACAATTCTGGAAGCTTATAGGTGACAAACTGCTTGGCAGAAGCTGTCAGGTTATCGTACTGACGGGTTTCTGCCTCAAAACCACCCAACACTTGCAAATGATGCTCGCCAAAATCGTTCACATAGTTCAATGTGGTGGAAGATGTCATGGTGCGGTTGGTATAGTCGCTGCGTTCTGAAAAACCAGACAAAGTCGAACCTTCAATTGATTTGGGTGCCCAAAACTCATGGACTTTATTGTTGATAAAGTCATAGCTAAATACGGAACGGGCAGTAAAGTTGAAAGGTAACTTAACTTCTACATCAGCATTGGTCATGCTGCGCATAGTCTTTGTTTTCAAAAACTGTGAATTCTCATTTAGGTTCTTGCTAATCATCAAGTTAGGATTGGTTGACTTACCAAATGATGTGTTGGGGTTGTACTCGCCATTGGGTAACTTAACGGGAGCTGTAGGGTCACTTTGGTACATGACTGCCAACGCAGAAGATGCACCAAAACCCTGTGATTGATTGCCTTGGTCACGGGAACCGTCTGTACTAGAGAAAGAAATCATCTGCTTAACACCTACCTTCAACCAATCTGTTATACGATGATCTAAGTTGATACGACCACTATAGCGCTCGAATTCTCTATTTCTAACCGTACCGTTGACCTTGTTGTAACCAAAGCTGGCATAGAACTGGGTTTTTTCGGAACCACCACTGATACCTACCTGATGGTTGGTGGTAAAACCTGTGCGATATACTTCCTTGCTCCAGTCGGTACTGGTAGTTGCATCGGGATTGTGGAACCAGCCTCCAGCTTCCCATGGCGTGTTGATGAATACTTGAGCAACAGCTTCTGCATCTGCAGGATCCATCTTTTCACGAATTTCATAGTAACCAGCAACGGCATCCTTCCAATAGGACTTCAGTTGCTGTGCATTCATCATCTTCAATGCACTCTGAACAGCTATATCACTCCATCCAAATTCAGCATCGTAAGCGACTTTGGTTTTACCAACTGCTCCTTTCTTGGTGGTAATAATGATAACACCATTGGCAGCACGGGAACCATACAAAGAAGATGCTGCAGCATCTTTCAGCACGGTCATGCTCTCAATATCATCGGGGTTAATGGTGGACAACACTGATTGTGCACGGAGGCCTGGAGTCATGACACTTTCATTATTAATTGGCACACCATCAACAACATACAAAGGCTGGGTAGATCCGTTTACAGAACCAATACCACGAATGGTGATGGCCTGATCTGAACCTGGGTCACCTGTTGAGGCGCCCACACGAACACCTGCTACCTTGCCTTCAAATGATTTGACCAATGACTGACGTTCTGCAGACATGTCAGTATCACGCATCACAGAGGCAGAACCGGTAAACGATGCTTTGGTGGTGGTACCATAAGCAACGACCATCACTTCGTCGAGCATTTCAGCATCATTTTCCAGAACAATCTGAATGTTGCCTGTAGTGATGGGAACTATCTGGGTTTTCAAGCCCACAAATGAAACCTGCAGGTTCTTGGCCGATGCCGGCACATTGGGAATGGTGAAATTTCCATCTATATCGGTAATCGTACCGGTTGCTGTACCTTCCACCAAAATAGAAGCACCGATGACAGGCTCGTTGTTTTCATCAACTACTGTACCTGTAACGGTAAGATTCTGTGCCATTGCCATTGTAAAGCTTGTCAGCAAGCAGGTCAAAAACACTAATAGCCTTTCTCTCATAAAAAAAGTATTTAAATATTTATATTTCCATCCAAAGGCACTAAGTTACCAAAAACCACAGCGCTCAACTATCACCACCATCAAACATGTTTAATTACACTTACCTCATTTTATAGAGGATGCTGCTGCCATTGTTATATTTATTTGACGGTAGTTGGACAAAGTTATAAAATTATCAAAATAAACTCCAAATTTATATATAAATCAATACATCGGAATCGATTGTTTAACTAATTAAATGATGGAATTAGCCTGTTATATGCCAAATGTGGTATTTTTATCAGCGACTTAACGGCAGAAATGTCATTTTTTGCTGTATATTTGCTCACGCATAATAATAGATATTGATATGATAAAGATACATGAGATGGAGGTGAAGTCGGTGATGACGAAGTCTAACCTTCCCGTGTCCGACTATAGCGTGAACCCTTACGTGGGCTGCACGCATGCCTGCAAGTATTGCTATGCTTCGTTCATGAAGCGCTTCACCAATCACCCAGAGCCATGGGGCGAGTTCATCGACGTGAAGTACTGGCCTGAAATCAAGAACCCGCAGAAATATGCAGGCAAGGAGGCTTTCCTCAGTTCCGTGACCGACCCTTACATCCCACAGGAGAAGAAATATGGCCGTACAAGGGCTTTGCTGGAGCAACTGCAGGGCAGTGGCATTAGCATCAGTATCGCCACGAAGAGTGACCTCGTGGTGCGTGACCTCGACTTGATACGGACTTTCCCCAACGCCCGTGTGTCGTGGAGCATCAATACGCTGGACGAGGCTTTCAAGCGTGAGATGGACCGTGGTGTGAGCATCGAACGGCGCTTTGAGGCCATGCGACAGTTCTATGAGGCTGGTGTGCAGACTACCTGTTTCATTTCGCCTATCTTCCCTGGCATCACGGATGTAGAGGCAATCATCAGAAAGGCCAAGGACTGCTGTAATCTTGTCTGGCTGGAGAACCTGAACTTGCGCGGTGACTACCGTGGCCGCATCCTCGACTGGGTGCATGAGCATCGCCCTGATCTGGACGGCCTTTACCATGACATATACAGCCGAGGTGACCGCACTTATTGGATGCAACTTGACATGCAACTGCGTGCTTTCTGCGAGAGCGAGGGACTGCCTTATTTGCGCGATGACGATACTCACCGTGCCCGCCATGGTGAGCCGCCTGTTGTGGTGAACTACTTTTTCCACGAAGAAGTGAAGAAGTCGGCAAAGGAAAAGAAATAAGTAACTTAGCGAATTATTTTAGTTATTATAGAGCGATTATCTTCTTCAAAAATAAGAGGAAAATGATATAACCTATATTGTTTTGCATGGCAAGCCTTGTCATGTTGATTTTAGTGGATGCCAATTTTTTTGGGGGGGGTGGCCCACCACGATGGGTGTCTTTACTTTGTCAAATGGTCATTTCATGAACCTAAAATCAATAAACTGGATGAAAATAACGAGCATTAAGCAGAAAATTGCAACATCAACCTCATTTTTATTGTCAAATTGTTGGAAAATTGAAAAATAATCATTTATTTTGAAATGTAAAACACAAAACCTTGGTGCAACTTTGCCTCGATTGCTGTGCAAAGTAATGGTTTGCAATGTAGGTTAATTGCTAGAGAAATATTATAAATGCAAGATTTTGCAGCTATAGATTTTGAAACGGCTAACTTCGAACGAAGCTCAGTCTGTTCGGTCGGAATTGTGGTTGTGCGGAATGGCGAGTTGGTGGATTCTTTCTACTCGCTGATTCAGCCTGTGCCGAACTATTATTGTTATCAGTGTTCGCAAGTGAATGGCTTGTGCATGGAGGACACGGAGGATGCCCCACTCTTTCCGGATGTGTGGAGACAGATTGAACCGTTGATCGAGGGTTTGCCACTGGTGGCTCATAACAGTACTTTTGACGAAAGATGTCTGAAGGATGTGTTCCGGGTGTATCAGTTGGATTATCCCGACTATGAGTTTTACGACACGCTGTGTGCTTCTCGCCGTTGCCTGCCTAGGCTGATCGACCATAAGCTGCACACGGTAGCGGAGGCTTGTGGGTATCATCTGGAGCATCATCATCATGCCTTGGCAGATGCTGAGGCTTGTGCATGGATTGCCAGAGAGATTTTATAACTATTATTTGACGCCCACGACATACATCATAAAAAAAGATATTGATACTATATTCTGCAACATTTCTTCGAGGGCACCTCAATATATTTCTACCTTTGTTGTTTTTAACCCATTCTATTTGTGTATTGACTCTGGAATAAAACATGTCATCAAACAAATGGGTGGAACATGCATCGAAATTCTCCAAAATGCTGTCTGCGCAAGGATGAAAACAATCGGCTATTGAATCACGAGAGATGGTAGAAAAAAGAATTGTTGCAATTTATACCCACAG
>JAIKZS010000088.1 GCA_024682035.1 Bacteroidaceae bacterium | reverse complement strand
AGTAAAATTAGTATCTTTGCGCCTCGATAAGAAATATTAAAACAATAAGATGATGAACAAAGTATTATTTGGCATGGCAATGGTGGCTGTATTAGGCATGTCATCTTGCGCCAACAAACCTGCCCAACAGCAGACAGAGGAGGCTGCTCCTGAAGCAGTGGCTACTGGTAACGAAATCCGCATTAACTGCCTGTATAAGGTGGCTCCTGAAAATGTTGATAACATTCTTAAAATCAGCAAGGAGTTAGTAGCTGCCAGTCAGAAGGATGCTGGCAATATTGAGTATGACATCTATCAGAGTCAGACCGACAAATCGCAGTTGATGATATTCGAGACTTGGAAGGACCAACCTTCACTCGACACGCACTCTGCTGCTGAGCACTTTACGCGTATCGTGCCTCAGATTGCCAATGCTGCCGTAGGTGAGATGGCCATTCAGAGCTTTACCGCTCAGAGCGAGGGCAACCAGATTCGTATTAACTGTATGTTGAAGGTGGCTCCTGAAAACGTTACCCGTGCTTTGGGTTTGGCACAGGAACTGGTAGAGGCTTCTCGTAAAGATGGTGGTAACATTGACTATGACATCTATCAGAGTCAGACTGCTCCGACCAACTTGATGATTTTCGAGACCTGGCAAGACCAGTCTTCATTGGACACCCACTCAGCTGCTGAGCACTTTACACGCATCGTACCGCAATTGCAGGAGATGGCCATTGGCGAAATGGCTATCCAGGTTTTCAAGAAATAATTCCTGCGATGGCCCTACCCCAAGACTAACAATAGGTGGGGAATTGAAACGGACGATGGCGCTGATAGCTGATGCGCCCTGTTGCCACAAGATGGCTGAAGAACAAAAGAACGGGATCCTTTTTTGGGGACCCCGTTCTCCTTTTATATTATACAGATGAGATTATTCAATATCGAAAATTTTCTCTGCCGGCTGATAACCAATGCGTTTGGCATTGACCATCAAACGCTGACCGGGTTGCAAGGCGATGGTTTCACCCTCGTTGTAAACTTCCCACGGGGTGTCAACTTCTACTTCACGGCCATTGGGCATCATGGCAAACACCCACATCATGCAATATGACTGCTGTGGTTGTTTTACCTTATGAGGCTCTTCGCCAGCTTCCAGAATCTTATAGCCCACAGAAGCACCCTTGGTAGCACAAGTAAGCTGATAACCACCCTCTACCTTCACCAACTCAGGCATGGCAGTAGCAGGAGGTGTGTCGGCACCGTTCCACCACTGACGCAACATTTCTTTCTCAGGAATAGCTGCCATATCGCCTACCTGGTCGAGCCATCCATCCATGGCACCACGCAACTCAGTCAATTTGTCGGCGTAAGCAGGATCATCGGCAATATTATGCAATTCATCAGGATCGTTCAGCACATCGTAAAGCTCTTCAGCAGGTTTGGTAGGTTTGAACCATTCTTCCTGATATTCATTCAGTTTACCCTGCTGGTGCAAGTCGAGAATCTCTTGCATATAAGGCATCGTCCTACGATATTGCAAATCCATGTATTTAGGACGGTCGGTCATGAAATTACGCAAATAACGGAACTGTTTGTCGCGCACGCTACGCACGCGATCGTAGTGTTCGTCCATTCTGTCGCGACCAGCAAACACATACTGACGCTTGGTCTTTGCAGCCTGGCTACCCAAGAATGCCTGACCCTGCAGATGCTCAGGAATTTCAACACCCGCCAATGACAATACAGTAGGCGCCAAGTCAACAGAACTCGTCAGGTCATCGCACACCTCACCAGCATGGGCTCCCTTCGGGAATTTAACGACAAATGGGATGTGGATGCCACGCTCCAACACCTCACGTTTCGTCCAAGGCAGGTTGCCACCATGGTCACTGAAGAAGAAAATATAAGAGTTGTCGTATAAACCATCATCCTTCAGTCGCTGTATGATCTGTCCTAAACACCAGTCCATGAGCTGCACGTTGCTCAACATACGAGCCATGGTTTCTTTTCCCAACTCAGTATCAGGCAAGTAAGGAGGCAATTCCACCTTGCTGGGGTCCACCAGCAATTCAGGATGTTGCTCAAAGTGCTTAGACTGTACCATGGTTTGCGACTCATGCGTAATGAAGAGGTTATACACACTAAAGAAGGGTTGTCCTTCAGCAGCATGACTGTAATCAGCTGCAGCACTGCACTCATTCCATACGGTTACTGGCTCCTCAAACTGATAGTCGGTCTTCTGGTTGTTGCTGGTAAAATAGCCAGCACGACGCAAGTACTCAGGGAAAGCACGCACCTCTTCGGGCAACACAGCAGAATAAGCAGGCAAACCTGTACGCTTTTGCTGGTCGGCACTCAGGAGGGTACGCATGTGGTGGGTGCCCACTGAAGTAGGATACATGCCGGTAATGATGCCGGCTCTACTGGGTGAACTCACACCGGCACAGGTGAACATATTGGTAAACTTCACCCCTTCACGGGCCAGTTGGTCGATGTTGGGGGTACTTACCACATCATAACCAAAAGCTCCAATGAAGGGAGAAATGTCTTCACAGGTAATCCAAATAATATTGGGTTGCTGCTCTTCAACGGTTTCCTGGGCAGCCTGACAGGAGGATAATGCGGGAAGTACTCCACCAAGGAGATAAGGGAAATAATTCATTCTCATAACTTCTATATATTAATATTAATGTTAGCTTTCATCACATTAGCAGCAGGACGCTGATGCAAGAATTCATCTTTCATGAAATCCATATAGGGTGCCACATGGGCGAAAAAGCGATGATAACCCTCACAGAGGTAATTCAATCCGGGTTCACCATCTTTTGTCCGTGCAAAACGATTTTTGGGGCATTCGCCATGACAAGCAAAGAGGTACTGGCATTCCTTGCATTGCCGAGGCAGCTGACCTTCCTTGATGTTACCAAAGGCTGCTTGTTTTTTTCCATACAGCATTTCTACCAGCGTTTGCTGATAAATATTACCTAATTTGTATTCGGGAAACACAAAGTGGTCGCACGAATACACATCGCCGTTAAATTCCATCACGGCTGCATGACCACAGGTTCTGCCCATGGAGCAAATGCCAGGTTGCTCGCCTACCCAATTGGCCAGGGTGGCATCAAATAACTGGATAAAATAATTACCTACATCCTGCTTCACCCATTCGTCGAATATGGCAATGAGAAAATCACCCCACTGCTGCGGAGAAACAGAGAAGTCGGCCAAAGGACAATCTTCTCCGTCTTGCAAATGTGCCAAATGCCTGCCGTCGCTATGAGGCATGATGCGCTCCACAATGGGGGTGAATTGCAAATAGTGGCATCCTATTTCCTTGAAGAAATGATAAAAATCGAGAGGATAGTCGGCATTAAAGTCGTTGACCACTGCCATGGCGTTCCACTGCACATCGTATTTGTTCAGCAGTTTGATGCCCTGCATCACCCTGACGAAAGAGGGCATTCCTTGTTTGTTACGGCGATATTCGTCGTGAAACTCTTGCGGACCGTCAATTGATACGCCCACCAGCCAATTGTTGTCATGCAAGAACTTACACCAATCCTCGGTAATCAGGGTACCATTGGTCTGTATGCAGTTTTCAATGATTCTTCCACCAGCATATTTCTGTTGCAACTCCATGGCCTTCTTGAAGAACGACAGGGGGCGCATAAAGGTTTCGCCTCCATGCCATGTAAACATCACACTGGTCATGGTTTGCGATTGTATGTACTCGCGTACGAATCTTTCCAATAATTCTTCCGACATGACGTGCCGAGGCACATCATCATACAGCTTTGCCTTCTCCAAATAATAGCAATAGTCGCACGCCAGGTTGCAATGGGCACCTACTGGTTTCACCATCACATACAACGGTCGGGCAAACGGGGCAATGGTAGTCATATATTTTACAAATTATCTTACAAAAATACAATATTCTTACCAAAAACGTTCAATTTTTTTATCTGTTTTTTCTACCTTTGCATTCAAACCTACTAATTTGATTACAATATGAAAAGAATGAACCTAACCCTGCCCTTGCTCGCGATAAGCAGCATGGCTTTGGCACAAAATAACCCTAACCAGCCCAATGTGGTGTATATCTTAGCCGATGACATGGGCTTTTCTGGAATCCATGCTTATGGTGGCGATGGCATACCCAGTCCGAACATTGATTTTTTGGCCGACAATGGTATTGTGTGCACCAACTTCAGGGCTACACCGCTGAGCTCACCTTCCAGGGTATGCCTCATGACAGGTAACTACCCACAGCGTATTGGTTTGAATCACATCTTCTCTGAGGTGGATCCGATGGACGGACTGGACCCTGATACGCACCCATCGTTCGCCAAGGATTTGCAACAAGCAGGATACCATACTGGCTTGATTGGCAAATGGCACATGGGACAAGATATTAAATTCAATCCGCTGAACCATGGTTGGGATGTGTGGCATGGCTACACCATGGGCAACATTGACTTCCATTCGCACTACAACACCATGCACCAGATAGATTGGTGGGATGGCAAGGAAAGGAAAGATGAACCGGGCTATGTGACACATTTGATTACGAAATACTCGGTAGATTTTATCAAAGAGTCAGTAGATCAGCAAAAACCATTCTTCTTGTTCGTTTCGCAAAATGCCGTGCATGTGCCGATGCAAGGCCCTAACGATCCTCCTCTGCGAACAGCAGAAGTTTGTCCTTATCGCAACGACCAAGACATGACCGATGCTGAGTACAAACGTGTATATAGAGATATGGTGGAAGCCATGGACGACGGTGTTGGCGAAATTTATAAGACGCTGAAAGAGCTGAATGTGCTTGACAATACCCTGATTATCTATATGTCTGACAATGGTGGTGAACAAATTGCTGCCGAGAAATATCCTGGTAACAACGGTTATTTCCGTGGGGCTAAGGGGGGCCCATACGAAGGGGGTACACGCGTGCCTGCTATTTTCTACTATCCCAAGGAATGGGGACATCGCTATTCTATGGAGCCCATGAAGATCATGGACATGATGCCTACTTTCTTGGATTTCTGTGGGGTGAAACTGAATCGTAAGACCGATGGTGTTTCTGTGCTGAATACTTTGCGTACAGGCGATCCTATGCCAAAGCGCAAATTGTTTGAGGCCGTTACTGGTTTTTATACTGAACTGGATGGCGACTGGAAACTGGTATGGAGCCGCAATGACCAGATAGAGTTGTTCAATCTCTTTACCGACAGGAATGAGGAGCATAACTTAGCTGAAATGTATCCTGAAAAAGTGGCCAGCATGAAGAAAGATATCGAAGAATGGTGGGCCGACTGTACCAAGGGTACTCGCATTGAAGGGCGTACTACTTTCAATTCTGGTTGGGTGGTTGAACTGATGGAACGCCTCCAAAAGGAAGGCAAGTCGCTGATGGATTTGGAATTCTTCAACCGTAATGCTAAGAAATAAGTCTTTGTTAAGAAACAGATAATGAGATGAATGTCCTAAAATTGTTGACAGTTTTGACAGTAGGCTGTTTGCTTACTGCCTGTCAGGAAACCGTGAACCTGAATCATCAGGTGAAAATGATTCCAGCAAATTACTACGAAGAAGCCGAACAAGCAGGAACGGTGGTGAAGTTCAACTACACAGCATCGCTCTATGGAACGGATGAGCAGATTACCAAATACTGTTATGTCTATCTGCCTTATGGATACGACGAAAATGATTCGAAACGCTATGACATACTGTATTTCATGCATGGAGGGGGTAGCACTGCTGAGAAATTCCTGGGTGGAAATGACTCTATTTCTATCAACAGAAAGAATCTTGACCACATGAT
>JAIKZS010000047.1 GCA_024682035.1 Bacteroidaceae bacterium | reverse complement strand
AAGGCTTTTAGGCAGAAAAACAAAAAAATGGGTCTAATTTTATTCTTTGTTCCTATCAGCACTTCAATTTGCACAACCAGATAGAGATGAAGCCACATTGTGTGAGCTGCGTTTCTTATTATCTGGCTACTAAAATATAGCATTTTTTGTCAAGAATCAAAACTATTTTGGTTCATTTTGGTTCAAATAGAGAGAAAAGACTGATTTTTCCAACTAATTAATATATTGTATCAAAACTATTTTCTATCTTTGCACCATACTACGAAAAAAATCGTAACGAAAAAAATCGTAATATGGAAAACCCTTTTAAATTCGGCACCATTGTAGAAGAGGAGTACTTCACTGATAGGGTGAAAGAGGTGGCATATATTTGTCAGTTTGTAAATAGTCCCAATCACTTAATACTTATCAGTCCTCGTCGTTTTGGTAAGAGCAGTGTGGTAACTAAGGCTATAAAGCAAACAGGACGAAAGTTTATCACGGTAAACCTGCAACAAGTTACATCAGTAGCCGACCTATCAGCTAAGTTGCTAAAAGAGTTCTTCAATGTACATCCATTGGAACGAGTACGCCATTTGATTACGCATTTCCGTTTCATCCCTACGCTCTCTACCAATCCTGTAACAGGTGCAATGGATGTAATGTTTCAACCTAATGTTGATGCTACGATTCTGTTAGAAGATGTGTTGAAATTAATTGAAAATGCTCATTCTGATGAGGATAGGATGATTGTAGTACTTGATGAGTTTCAAGAAGTTCATGATATCGCTTCTGGGCTGGACAAAAAGCTTCGAGCTATCATGCAGGAACAGAAACATATCAATTACATATTATTAGGTAGCCAGGAAAGTATGATGACGGACATCTTCGAGAGCAAAAAATCACCTTTCTATCATTTTGGCGAGTTGATGAGACTGAGCAAGTTGCCTCGTGAAGATTTCTTTGTTTACCTATCGGAGAGATTGACATCTTGTTTTCCTGAGAATCATAACGACATAGCCAACCAGATATTGGACTATACAAACTGCCATCCTTATTATACCCAACAGTTAGCAGCTAACGTATGGCAGGTAGGAATCTTACAACCCAAGACATCAGATCCTGTGAGTGCAGCTATAGAAAATATTGTAACCACCCATTCATTAGACTACGAACGTCTTTGGATGAATTTCAAGCGCACCAACAAATGGATATTGCAACGTTTAGCAAATGGACAATCATTGCAAACGGGCGAATTTAGGACAAGTACCATCTACAGTGCCTTGAAAAAGTTGCAGATAGACGGGTATGTGATTTATACCGATCACTTCGAATTAGAAGACCCATTCTATAAACAATGGATAATAAAGGGAATGTGATATGACAACTGTAAAAGTATTCAAACCAGAGATTGTGGAACTGTTGGCTCAAGTGGAAAAACGTTTTGGGAAGACTTTAAGCACACCCAGCGATTACTATGAGCTATCAATAGCATTACTTCAAATAAAGCAGTCGGTATCAGTGGCTACACTGAAAAGGCTCTGGGGATATGTGGGTGATGTACATCAACCCAGACTGGCTACACTTGATGCTCTGGCATGCTATATAGGGCACAACAACTTCGAAGTTTTTTGCTCTTGGTTGAAAAGCAATACTGGTTTCGACTCGTCAGCTTTTCTAACAGAGCACATGTCTGTCAGTGAATTGAACGCTGGCGATGAGATAGAGATTGGATGGGCGCCCAACCGTATAATAAGGCTACAATATTTGGGTGATGCTCTGTTCAAGGTATTGGATTCACAAAATTCTAAACTGCAAGAAGGCGACTGCTTTGTAACTGGTGGCTTCGTCTTGAAACAACCACTTGTTCTTCCTTATCTATTACGTAATGGCATACACACACCCGCATATATAGCAGGGAAAAATGGGGGACTGACTCTTCTAAAACGCAATGAGCATGACTAAAGCTGATGACAACATATCTGGATTCATTGAGGGGGAGCCTCAACAGGAAAGTGTGAAGTTTACCCATTTTGAAGAAATATCTGCTTCACCAGATGGTTATACAAGGCTGATACGATGCGAACGGTTGGGGAAGTTGCATGTAATAAAAACACTACAAGACAATTACATTGGACAGGATTTCTATGAGAAAGCGCTTCGAAAGGAGTTTAACATTGGTTTCCAATTGGATCATCCGCATATTTGCAGGACACTGAGTTGGGAATATGTGGAAGGCTTGGGGCATTGCATTGTATTGGAATTTATTGATGGGGAAACACTTCAAAGTGTAATGGA
>JAIKZS010000038.1 GCA_024682035.1 Bacteroidaceae bacterium | reverse complement strand
TTACAGTATCAATTACCACATCTTTCGTCTGAACGATTTGCTGATTACCGTCAATATCAAAGCTCAAAGAGGCACCGTCATTTCTGACATCAATCGTAACTCTTGCTCCCATCACCAACGGCAAATTTATATCATCGTGACCAGCCGGGAATCCACACAGCAAAGGAATATTGTATTTCTCGATTTGCTCGCGCAACATAGCCTCTACCCCATCATAGCTAAACTCTGTGCCACAATCAGTAAAATCACCTAATACAACTCCTTTGCAACGGTCAAGGACACCATTCATGGCAAGTACGCGGAACTGGCGGTCAATATTATGCATCGATTCACCAACCTCCTCTATAAAGAGTATCAACTCCTTACCAAGAGTAGCGTCAGCCTGTGTGCCAAGATTTGGAACAAAGGTGCATATATTACCACCAACCAATATGCCGCTAGCCTTACCTTCGATATTCTGAGGATGAGCTGCCACCTCATAGCGTGGCACATTTCCCATCAGCAAGTCACGCATCATGATACTGTTAGCATCGTTGCCACCCTTGGCAACCGAAAGACTCATCGTGCCATGAATACTCATCACCCCTGCACGGGTAAGAAGCCCATGTAGCGTGCTGATATCGCTATAACCGACAAGCCATTTTGGATGCTTTCGCCACTCCTTGAGCGGGATGTCATCAATGTATTGGATTGTGCCATAACCGCCGCGATTGCAGATGATTGCCTTGATAGAAGTGTCGTTAAGCGCCCAGCGGAGGTCAGCGAGCCTCTCCTCAACAGTACCAGCATATTTATTCATATAGACCTTATCCACATTAGGGCCAATAACGGGAACCAAGCCCCAACCGCGCAGCACCTCAGCCGCCTTCTCAACCTCCTCCATAGCGCTATAATAGGCGGGCGAAATCAGCGCAACACGGTCACCGACCTTCAAGAAAGGCGGTTTCACCGTTTTCAATTTCACCGGTTTACGTTTAGTTACTGTACTCTCCATATTCGAAAAGGCCGACAAAGCAAAAGCAGATACAATCAAAAGAGCTGCAACAAGGATACGTCTCATATCAGAAAGCAATACGATGGGTAAGCATGATGTAACCAACACGGCGCTTCATGCCTTTAAAGTCGCCACCGGCATAATTCTCGTTAAAGAAGTTATGCATAGGCAACATAAAAGAAATCAACAAAAAACGATTGTCCCCGACATGGCGTGAGAGTGAAAAATCCATTCCCCAACCACTAGCAATCATATCCTTATCGACACCAGGATAGCTGCCAGCAGCACCAAAAGCCATATCATAATAAACGCCAGCCTCAATGTTGTTCTTTTGGCCCAAAATAATGCCGGCACGTGGCTGGAAATAGAACCCGCGCAAATCACCAAAATCCACAAAGCTAACCTCTTGGCTCTTGAAGTATGCACCTGCATAAAGTCCAAAGATGCCCGTTCTCCACGAAACATCCAAACCGGCTCCGAAATCGCCAGGTCTTGTGAAAGGATTGCTGAAAGCACGGTGATAAGGTCCGTAGATATCCTTAGTGTCCCAAACCTCCTTCTGTATGCCCACAGGGAATGTGAGATCAGCGCCAGGAACGATACGCTCGAACATCAGTTCATCTTCAGGGTCATCTAACAGGAAAATCTTGAGCGATGTCGTAGTCACATCGTAAATAAGAGTTGTCCAATAGTTGGTCGACCAAGCCCTAGTGTTGAATGTGAAAGTACTTTGTGCTTTAGCACCCATAGAGAGCATCGCTCCCATCATAAAGAATAATAATACTTTTTTCATTCAGTTAAATATTTAAGTTCGACAAAATCTATTAGAAAAGAGACATGGCAACTCACCAAAAAAAGGGATGATTTTTCTATAATAAATACAACCATGCCATAATGCAAAAATACGAACTTTTTTTCAAAAAACGACTCTCTTTATCAAAATAGTGACAAGCACGAACCTCAGACCTTGCAAAACATATTGAAAGCCATATAAATGGCAAGCAAAAGATATCATCTTGGCACAAACCACAATGCACAATAATTCACACCTGAAAAGCCACAAAACTATTTCTCATTTTTATTTTTCTAGTACTATCTCGCGGCGTATAGTGGACCTTTCGTCGGTTAGCCATGTTCTTTATAGGGAGCATAAAAATTGCATTATGAAGAATGTGTTTTTTGAGTTTTTTGGCACATTATAATAATATGCTTTTTTGAGGCTCAAAACTAAATGATTGAAATTTTATGAAACCGAATCGGTTGCGTTTTTTTTACTTTATGCTGATAATATCTATTATTATATCTTAAGATATAATAATAAGCATCAGAAAACCAGCCGCTTGTCCTCAATTTGTAATACTACCGTAATTCTAGGGTAACTCTAGGGTAATTCTAGGGTAGGGTAATGGTAGCCTCGGGGTAGATAGGAGGTAGCTTTGGGGTAGTAAGGACGATTCAAGGAAGCAGGCAGGGAGTAGCATCGAAACAGGAAGGGAGTTCGCAACCTATTCCCACGCAGATGCCAGCCTCGCGTTGTTGTTTAATTCTTGGGGAGTCGCTGCCAACTTCCTGGGAAGTCGCTTACAAAGATACTTCAGACCATTCATGTAAGAGTTTATGTAATTTTTTTTGGTATCAATACATTAAAAAAAGGATTTATTCGTTTTTATGGTGTGTTTTTCTTGGGAATCCGAGAAAAAGTGTATTTTTGCATCGTCGTTTTCATTCATTATCAATGTCCGAACATACAAATCACAGCATCTTCCTCAGAGCTATGGAGCCGGAGGACATCGACGCCATCTTCCGTTGGGAGAACGACCCAAAGGTTTGGGTCGACAGCGCGTCTCACCAGCCCTTCTCGCGCAAGGCTCTGAGCCAATTTATCGA
>JAIKZS010000171.1 GCA_024682035.1 Bacteroidaceae bacterium | reverse complement strand
CAATGTCATGCAGCAATCCCACTATGCCCCAGAAATCTACCTCATCGGCAAAGCCCAATTGTTGTGCATACCAACGCATCACTCCTTCAACAGTCAGGGCATGTTGTAAATGAAACGTGTCTTTGTTGTATTTTCTCAGCAACTGCCAAGCTGCCTCTCTTGTAATGTGACTTTCCATAACTTCTACATTTATTAGTTCAAATAATACCTCAATAAATTGTTTCGCAGGAGTGTAAATTGCTTATCTCCAAAAATTGAATAGACCTTTTTTCTTGGGTTTGTCAGCAGGTTTCATTGATTCTTCTGCTTCAAATGCATCGAAATCATTAACAGCATAGGCCAAATCTTCCGGATTGGCTTTCTTTGACACTTTACTATAAGCCTTCTCAAATCCTTTTATAGCCCACGAAAGACCAGTATCACCTAATTGTTGAGGAACTTCAACAAGTAATCTGGGTATTTGTCCCAGCGCCTTCACCCTTGCCTTCAGTTTCACGGCCCGTCCCTTGGCACCTTTTAATTCCTTGGAGCCTTTGCGCAGATAATATTCAGTGATATAGCCAATGGCTATGGTCATTACGGCATTGGCCAATCCATCGGCAAGAGGGGCAAGAGGAATGCCTGGCAAATTCAGGTTTTTCACATACTGGGTAAAATCTACACTCGACGGATCTACATCGGGAATTTCAACATCAGGCATCTCGACATCGGTAACATCAACATCAGCCGCAGAGTCAGTAAAGCCATCAACTATATCGCCGACAGAATCCACCGCATCTTGGAAGAAATAGCTGAGAAAAGCTGAGCTAATGACATAATAGTAAATCTTGATTAGCTGTAACTTGTTGGGGCGGAAACCTGAGGCCCGTACAATATCGGCTATAAGTCTATAATTCAATCCAACAGTAGCCAATGTATCAATTCTGTTGCTGGACGAAATGGATGTTATGATAAAGACTTTAGTGGCATAAGTAATGATCTGTTTGTTAACGATGCGATATCGCTGTTTCAATTCAGCGCTAAGGAATGATTTCAGGGCTTCAATATCAGTTTGGCTCTTGACTGCAGCCAACTCTGTACGCATTTCTGCTTGATGAGCTGTTCGTTGGTCAAGGGGAAGATAGTAACAGTTATTGCATAGTTTCTCAGCAAAAGACATGAGTCTGGCTTTATAAACATCATCGGCAATGCCCGACTCTTTTTCAGCCACCGACAAAACTGGAAATTCTGGTGCATGATGGATGCGCCACATAGGTTGCAAGATGGCAACATAAACAAGATAGGCAAAGATGCAAAGAAGAAGTATGTAAAACCCATATTCAAAATAGGTGACACCAAAAACTTCTGTAAGTTTTTCTCCAATGGTAATGATGTTGCCCAAAATTACGATGACTGTAATCAGGACAAAAAGGGTAACTACTAAAATCAGTGCTTTCTTCATTGCTAATGCTCCATTATAAACAAACAATTGTTTTGTTGCAGGAAGACCAATAACGCTACAAATGGTTCTTTTTCGGGTGGAAAATTAGGGATAATATTTGAAAAAGCAAAAGAAATGGTCCTATTTTTCTGTGATAGTCAAAAAGATAGTCTCAAAGCAACAGCTATTTTTTAACAGAAAAACAGGAAGAACATGCTTTCATTACTATAAGTAGATGTAGGTATGATGGCAGAAAGAATTCATCAAATTTGGGTATTGTAAACCAGATAATATCGGTATACCTTTGCTACTGAGTTAACTATGGTATATAAACAATACAATAATATTTTACTGCTATGGCAAATTTGATGAAAGAGTTTTTTAAACAGTGTGCACGCCCTGAAGGCTTTTTAGGGCGTATAATGCTGCAGTTTATGAATTTTGGTCATGCTCCACTGACCAATTGGGGAATCAGTCAGCTCACCTTTCAAGAAAAGTGGACCATGCTCGACATTGGTTGTGGCGGTGGTGCGACTCTGAAACGACTGTTGAAGCGAAGCAAAGGGGCTAAGGTGTATGGTATTGACATCTCGGAGGAGAGCATAGCAAAAGCAAAACGTCTGAATGCTGGCAAACTTGACACTCAGGTATTTCTCACGCAAGGTTCAGCTGCAAAATTACCTTACGACGATCAGATGTTCGATTTGGTAACAGCCGTGGAAACTGTATATTTCTGGCCAGATCTGCCATCTTGTCTGCAAGAGGTGAAACGGGTATTAAAACCAGGATGTAGTTTCGCCATCTTAGTAGAAGTCATCGATAAAGACTCCGTGTGGACTAAAGTAGTAGATGGCATGACAGCCTATACGCCAGAAGAACTGCATACGCTGCTGGACGAAGCAGGATTTATTGAGACGAAAGTGTATCGCAAGAAGCCATCTTATGCTACTATTATAGGAACAAAGCCTTTGGCGTAAACCAACGATTGGATCTAATACAACACAAACTTACTTTATTTATAATTGAAGATATTGATTGATTCTTTGTTCCAACTCATCCAGACTGATGAATTGTGAAGCTCGATATACTTCTTTCCCTTCCATCAACAACAATACGGTGGGACCAGCATATACCAGGAAGCGACCTGCAATCAAGGGCTCTTCCTGGATATCTGTATAAAAAGAACAAAGTGACGGGTATTGATCGGCTTTTTGCCCTACCTTATCAAGCATAACATGGCAAACTCCACAATCGGGAGCTTTGATGTAGAACAAGCATACTCGATGTTCCGCAATCATTTGCTCAATATCATTTATGTTGGTCAGATGTTTCATATCTTTATCAATATTTCAAAAAACATGAAATATCATACAAACTTTGTGCCAAAAGATGGCAGCAGAAAAAGCTGAAGGTGATACAATATCTATAAAAGTCGGATTGAGTTTTTTCAACTACTTTTTTGTTATGTTTTCAACTTTCACTATCTTCGCGGCATTATGATATACCCACAGAATTTTGAGCAAAAGATAGGCTTCGACCAAATACGCCAATTACTGAAAGGCAAATGCCTTAGTACATTGGGCGAGGAGCGTGTTGACAAGATGGCGTTTGCAACTCGGTTTGCCGACATTAACT
>JAIKZS010000161.1 GCA_024682035.1 Bacteroidaceae bacterium | reverse complement strand
CAAGAAGGAGTTCTACGAGCAACATCGTGGGACTTTTTTTTGCGTCAAGTGAGGGCTTCAAACCCCCGATACGGCTCACGAATATCTGGCGTAAGATGCTGATAATCAAATAATATCGCCAGATATATTACTGGAGCCGAATATAAAATATCACTATCATTGCATTTGTAGAAAGGAAATAATATGAATTGTCATTTCATGCATCCTATTCTAATTTGAAACATATTTAATATGCCGAGCAAGAAGTGGACATATGATACTTGTAAGCTAGCAGCATCTGAATTTCTCACATTAAAAGATTTCAGATGCAAGTATCCATCAGCCTATAATGTCGCTAAAAAAAATGGTTGGACAAACGACTATAAATGGCTCAAAGTACACAATAACCACGGTCATTGGACATATGAAAGATGTTATGAAGAAGCAAGGAAGTATTCTTCCATAAGCGAGTTTGCCAACGGATGTGGAAGCGCTCATTTTAGAGCGATGAAAAACGGATGGATAAAAGACTATGATTGGTTTGTTGATGGGAAAACGCTTTCAGCCCAGAAAAGGACAATTTGGACTTATGAGGCATGCTATAAGTTGGCGAAACAATGTTGTAAGAAATCAGAACTAAAGGCGATGAATAATAGGGCTTATAATGTTGCCCGAATAAACGGATGGTTTGCTGATTATACATGGTTTTTGAGTGATGAAGAGGTACGTCATCAAAAGAGACCGTCAAGGGTTAAATGGTCGTATAAAGATTGTAGAGAAGTCGCATTGAAATTTAGCACTCTTGCTGAATTTAGTAAAACGTTTCCCAGTGTTTATACAATATCTAATAGGAATGGCTGGATAGACGATTTTGATTGGCTTGAAAGAAGTGGCAATATTTACACATCAAAAATCGACAATGTATATGCTTATTTTTTTTATGAGTTAAAATCCGTTTATGTCGGAAGAACTGTTGAACCGTCAAGTAGGGATGTTGGGCACAATACTAATGAAAAGAGCACCGTTTTTAGATTTGCATCTGAGAATAATATTCCAATACCTAAAATGACAATACTTGAAAGCGGTCTAACAATCATTGAAGGATTGGATAGAGAAGATTTTTATCGTAACAAATATCAAGATGAAGGATGGAATGTGTTGAATATCGCAAAAACAGGAAGAAAAAGTGGCTCTCTTGGTGGATTGGGTAGTGGAAAATGGAATTACAAGTCATGTTATAAAGAGGCACAAAAGTATCGTACTCTTAAAGAGTTTAGGGAAAAAGCCCCCGCAACATATAATGTTGTATGTAAGAACGGATGGCAAGATGATTATTGTTGGTTATCAATCAAGTCGCATAAACGTGGCTATTGGACATATGATAGATGTTATGAAGAAGCAAAAAAGTATGAGACAAGAAAACAGTTCCAAGTAGGAAGTGGCTCTGCATATGATAAAGCTTTAAAAGAGAAATGGCTAGATGATTATATATGGTTTAAACCATCAGCTACAGCAATTAGATGGGACTATGAGACTTGTTTTAATGAAGCAAAAAAGCACAAGACATTGGCATCATTCATAAAAAAATGTGGCAGGTCATATAATGTAGCAAGAAAAAATGGATGGTTAAAAGAATACAAATGGCTTATTAAAAAGGACATTTCAAAGAAAAAAGTTCTTCAATATTCGTTAGATGGTAGATTTGTTGCGAGATACAATGGTGTGAGAGAAGCTAGCAGGATTAATGGGTTTAGTAATGCGTGTATTTCTGCGTGTTGTAACGGAAAACTAAATTCACACAAAGGGTTCGTTTGGAAATATGAGGAATGATAGAAACCTTGATTTGGAGAAATACTAATTTGAGGCTATACTGGATTATAATTACTATGTGTTAGAAAAGTGAAAGTCCCTATGGCTGAAATACCAACCATAGGAACTAAAAAAAACTTATTTGTCAAACGCTCCGTTCTTTTTCAGTGTGTCACCAACCTTTTTCACTTTCTCAAACAGTTTATCTGGTAACACCTTCGCATAGGTTGATTCGGTTATCTTCGAGTTAGCATGACCTAGGCACTTAGATACTGATACCATATCCATACCTGCATTCAACAATATAGTAGCCCAGGTGTGTCGTGCCAAGTGCGAGTGTAGTTTCTTGTTGATGTTACATATATCGCCAAGCTCTTTCAGATATGCATTGTATTTAACGTTAGTCAAACAAGGCAGCTTGTAGTTGTATCTCTCTAATATCTCCAGTGCGATAGGAAGTAGGGGGATGGTTGCAACAACATTTGTCTTATGTCGCTTCTTTATTATCCACTTATTGCCAGCCTCATCGACGTGGAAATCTTTGTCGGAAAGTGAAGCTAAGTCGGAAAATGCCAAGCCAGTGTAGCACTCAAATACAAACAGGTCTCTTATCTTTGCTAATCTGGCTATATCAATCTTCTTCTTTCTGATAATATTTACCTCATCAATAGTCAATGGCACTACCTCTTTTTTTTCTTTCTTCAATACGATTTTGAATGGAGACACTCTGATATACCCTTCTTCTACAGCATAGCGCATGACGCTCTTCACTTGCTTCATTTTCTGAACTGCCGTGTTGTTTGTCATAAACTTTAGAAGATAGATAAAAAGATTCTCAACGAATGAGGGTGACAAATCTTTCATTAGAACATCGTCTTTCTTTAACTCTGCTTTGATATATCTTTCAAGATACCCTCTGGTTACTTTGTATTTTGATAGGGTAGTGCTAGTTACCAGCTTTTGCTTTACTTTTTTGTTGATGTTCTCTGTATGAATATCAAAGACCTGGAGAAAGGTTACTGTTTTTTCATCTTCACCATGCCGTAAAACATCGAGAATCGTTTCCAGTGTAACATTTACTCCTTTCGTTAATAGCAATGTCTCAATAGAATATACCCTAGCTTTCATTGCTTTCAAAAACTCATTCAGCTCTTTATCACCTTTGACTGTTTGTGTCTTGGGTGAGAATTTACTTGGCATAACTGAACGTCCAGTTGAGACGTATTGCCTTTTCCCTTTAACACAGATGGTCATTTCGATTGGTACGTAACCATCACTGTTCTTCTTAGTCCTTCGGACAACAAAATTAACTTTCATATCTATCTGTTTGATAATTAATAAATTAGATAGAAGAATCACGGTAGCAATTTTGCAAACTGGCACGGTAGCACTTTTCGATGCAAAAATGATACTGGTAGCAATAGACTGTCAGAGCGACAATCCTCCAGGAAATGATAAAGGTTTTAAGATTTCGGCTCCAGTAATATATCTGGCGATATTATTTGATTATCAGCATCTTACGCCAGATATTCGTGAGCCGTATCGGGGGTTTGAAGCCCTCACTTGACGCAAAAAAAAGTCCCACGATGTTGCTCGTAGAACTCCTTCTTG
>JAIKZS010000138.1 GCA_024682035.1 Bacteroidaceae bacterium | reverse complement strand
TATTATTTTAACAAAAAATCCCTGATAGTATAAACGCCGGCTGTAAGCCTACCTTTTACAAGTTAGTCGGAGTAAAAGGTGGTTCAGCCGGCGTAAAAAGTGTTTGCCCAAAGCAATGCAGTGGTTGAGTAGAAGCAAGCGAATGGCTTACTAATCTCTCTTTTTTTGCATAGGTTTATTAAGGCAAAGGCTTCTCGCCTAATGACAGAGCATTGAGGATATGCTCATCGAAGGTATGGGTCTTGGGGTTGAAGAAACCGAAAGCTTCACGGAAGCCCCAGATATGACTGCTAAAGCCACGCTTCTCCATTTCATGTTTCATATATCCCATGTACCGAGCCCTGGAAGCAGGTTCTGCATCATCAATCACACCATATTCGCCTACATAAATAGGACGTCCGTTGCGCTGACTCCATTTATAGCAGTAGTCAAGATCGGCCTCAATAGGTTTGCGTTCAGCTTCCGTACCTAACCATTTGGTGCCTTCTGTGCCTTCGGCATGAGCATAACTTAAACCCTGATGAGTAAAGGTGTGAGGCAGATAATAATGCACTTGGACGATGAGGTTCCAGTCGTCAGCTGGCAACTCCAGCTGATTGATGCTCCAGTGCTGACCCAGGTTGGGCGTACTGATAATAAGGGTACGGTCTGGATTAGTCTTCCTCACTTGTTTGATAAGCGTGTTGAAAGTCTCGTTCCACTTATCGGCACCCATACGCATATTGGGTTCGTTAAGCAGATCAAAGAAAACCATATCGTTGGGTTTATCCTTGAAATAGGTAGCGATTTGTTCCCATAAAACAGACAGTCTGTTGAAGTTTTCCTCATAACTGATGAATTTATCTTCATCATCCATATTGATGTATGGATAATAATGCACATCTATTGACACAGCCAAATGGTTGGCAAGGCAACGCTCCACAATATCATCTACCTTTTTCAAGAAGGCGGGGTCGATGGTGTAAGGTGAGTTGGGCATGCAATGTCTTGTCCATGTGGCGCATAGACGCACGCTCTTAAAACCAGCATCGGCAATGGCCTTCACTTCGGCATCGGTGAGTGGCATATCAGGAATAGTGCCACGGAAAGAATTGCCATCCACTACCCCATTCAAGCAGATGCCCGCACCCAGCCGTTGGTTACGCTCGAAAGCCAATTTGGCTTCGGCTGGTATAGTGGCAGGAGCCACATTGGCAGCATCGAGTGTGTGTTTGTCACGATTCATACTGAAATAACGAGTAGATAGATCCAATGCTGAAACATCGAGCTTTTTGGGGCGTTGTACATAGCCTTTGGGACCAAAGCTAACAATCATGGCAAGGTCGTCACCTTTTACCTCAACCAAACCCAGTCCATCCATCCCAGTACCCATTTCGGTCAAATCAATATGAGCTGGTTGAGCTTGTTCATTAATCACATATTTACCTTCCATCGTCATGCCAGAAAAGGCCTCATTGACCAGACTGAAGGTTCCATCCTGTCGGAAAGTAAGGGTAACAGGAGCTTTGTCGCTCACAGCATACCACTCACCATAAATAGCGTTACTCACATTTTGTGCCATCAATTGCAGAGTTGTCAGGCACACGATTACCATTAAAGTTAATATCTTTTTCATATGCATCATCATTTCATTTAATTTTCAAAAATTGGTTTATAGATACAGTCCTCGACTTTGTAATTGTCAGCAGGAAGCTTTTCTGGAATAGCTGTTCCTACAAAATCAGCCTGATGAAGTGTTTGAACATTATCGGCCGTTACTGAACCATTGAATGAGCAGTTTCGGATGAGTGATACACTATTTGCCGACAAAGCGCCCAAAGCTGCATATCTGGTATTAAACTCACCCAGAATGCCTCCTACAAATACTTCATCCATATCCTTTACTGTCAGTTTTACGGAAGAAGAGCTATTTTCTATGGTGCCCACCAAAGCTGATCCTGCAATTCCACCAAGCCGAATGTTTTTAGAATGGGGATGACCAGTAAGGGTAATGCTTCCAGAAGCTGAACAGTTTTGAATATTGGTAGAAGATGCCTGCAGACCACCGATAAAAGCATTGAATCCATTCTCTGGTTGCTCTGTTTTGAAATGAACTTGGATATCGAAATCGGAAGTACAATTGATGGTGCTGTTATGGGCTTCTCCCAAGTAACTACCGACATAGAGTTCACCTCCGCCACTGCCTGCCACAACAATTTCCATCCGACCGCTAACATCATTATTTGCCAGCGTTCCACTCCATGCGCCTCCACACAGACCAGTAAAGCTGTGGAAAGTAGATTTAGTATTGGTAGTGGTAACTTTTATAAGAGTACCTGTAACTTGGCAATGGTGAATAGAAGCTATTCCTTTATCCTGTCTGATAACGCCTGAAATAGGAGCGACATATGGGTTATCTGCCTCTAATTCTATCCTGCTGTTTTCCATCTTCAGATTCATGACTTCACCATCGACTATTGTTCCGAAAAGTCCACTTTTCTCTGTGGTGAGTTCTGTAATCTGCATATTGCGTATCGTATGACCTTGACCATCAAAGATTCCTTTGAAAGCATAACGCCACCAGTCACCAGGAGCCCATTCGTAAGATGCTTCATACTTTCCAATGGGAATCCAGTTCTTGATGCCAGACAGATCCAGGTCGTTCTCCAACACATACCAACCATAAAGATCGTCTCTGATAGCATCCAACTCCTCTACAGTCCTGATTGGCTTGGGGCTCACCCACTTCGCATAAAGAACCATTGGCTTCACCACTTCCATAGAATCGGTTGCAGCAATATAGAAAAAAGGTGAAGGAGTAGAGAATATGGAATTAGTACCAAAGCGCCACTCCTGTTCAGGTTTGCATTCAGGTGTGGTGTACCATCCGCCAAAACGGTATCCTTCACGCTGTGGAAGAGGTTTCTTATCAAGTGGCAGGACAAATCCCTGTTTTACACTAATAGGTTCTACTCGCTCGGTAGTGTTGTAGTTTAAGTTGAATGTCACTTCGCATTGTTGTGCCATCAATTGCAGAGTTGTCAGGCACACGATTACCATTAAAGTTAATATCTTTTTCATACTATCTTGTTTTTTGCAAAGATAGTTTGTTGGCCCATTGTGGTAATAACGCCAAAGGATACAAAAATAACAAAAAGGTCGAATTTGTTTGTAAAAATGCGTAATTTAACCTATCTTTACAACAAAATGGAGCATAAACAGTGTCAGTTGGATGATGATTTCCACATCTATGAAAGCTATGGAAATTGTGTAGAGCCTCTCATTGGGAAAGGCGCCTCTCTGCCTCACAAGCAGGAAGGCTATGCTGTGCTCATCTGCTTGCAAGGAAATACTGAAATAAAGATGAACCTACATGAATATATCGTGAACAGCCATGAACTTATTTTAGTTTCGCCTGGAGATATTGTGGAGGAATTGACTTGCAGTGATGATGCACATTACTTGTTGTGCGTGTTTAATGGAGATTACTTTAAAGAAGTAAATGTGGAAAACTCACTCATTAACCAGCAATTGGTACTAAACCCAGTGACAAAAATGGAAATTGCCGAGGAAGAGGAAATCACAACCCTATTCAGACTGATGGCTAACAAGATGGCCGAAACAGACAATCCGTACAAGAGAAAGGCCATTAATGGATATATTCAGGTAGTGATGAGCTTGGGCTACAATAATCTACGCAGAGAATTACAGCTACAAGAAGCTCATACTGACAGTCGTTCACAGCAGGTTTTCCACCAATTTATACTGTTGGTGCAGCAACATTACAGAACAGAACACAGCATTAGTTTTTATGCCAATCTGATATGCTTAACGCCCAAATACCTGTCGCAACTGGTGCAGCAGGCAAGTGGGCGCTTAGCTGGTGATTGGATCAATCAATATTTGTTGCTGGAAGCCAAGGCTCTTCTTCTGAGCCACACTTACAGTATCTTGGAAATCAGCGAATCTCTCTCGTTTTCCTCCCCTTCTGCTTTCATAGCTTTCTTCAAGAAACATACAGGGATGACTCCCAAAAAGTTCATGAACGAATAAGATGAGATTAGGAATTCAGCTCTACGATGTGGGTAGGTGCTTGTTCCAGGTTGCGCTTATCAACCTGACGAACCACAGCTGCTCCTAACATCATGAAGGCTGTACCAGTAATGGTGTCGCTATCTAAAGCCACAGGCTTACCAGTGTCACCACTCTCGCAAATACTTTGAACAAGTGGAATTTGTCCGAGCAAAGGCACATTCATTTCTTCTGCCAGACGTTTCACACCTTCCTTACCGAAGATATAATATTTGTTCTCAGGCAATTCGGCAGGGGTAAACCATGCCATATTTTCCACCAAACCGAGGATTGGCACATTTACCTTATCGTTGGTGAACATGTTGATGCCCTTGCGTGCATCAGCCAAAGCCACTTCTTGTGGCGTGCTGACTACAACGGCACCGGTCAGAGCAATGGTCTGTACGGTGGTGAGGTGAATATCACTCGTGCCAGGAGGCAGGTCGATTACCAAATAATCAAGTTCACCCCAGTCGGCATCACCAATGAGTTGTTTCAAGGCATTGCTGGCCATACCTCCACGCCACAAAGTAGCTTGATCTGGGTCAACGAAGAAACCAATTGACAACAATTTTACGCCATATTTCTCTACGGGCATGATGAGGTCTCGACCATCTTTATGGATGGAATAAACCTGTGTGCGCTCTACTTCAAACATTTTGGGGATAGAAGGACCGAAGATATCGGCATCGAGCAAACCCACCTTGTGACCAAGTCGAGCCAAGGCTACTGCTAGGTTGGCTGCTACCGTACTCTTGCCTACTCCACCCTTGCCTGACGATACGCCAATGATGTTTTTCACTTCGGGCAACAGATTGCCTACTTCTGGGCGAGGAGCCTGTTTGGTTTCTACACCAATAGTTACTTCAACATCGGGAGAGATGTAAGTATGTATGGCTGTTTCTGCTGCTTTCAAAATGGAGTTCTTGAAAGGATCAGTAGGTTTATCGAAAATGATGGAGAAACTGACTTTCATGCCATCAATGCGCATGTTGTCGGCTATCATGTCGGCCTCAATTAAATTCTTGCCCGTACCTGGGTAACGAACTGTCTTTAAGGCGTCTTTTAT
>JAIKZS010000132.1 GCA_024682035.1 Bacteroidaceae bacterium | reverse complement strand
TTTGCCGAAATGCTTTCTATCGGTCGTCGCAGTATCTTTTATGGGGGTATAGGAGATATTGCGATGAGTGATAGCAGGCTTTCCGACGACTCGTAGCAGCTATTCCGTCAAGTGATGGGAGGCATCTTGATGGATCTAACGCTTTAATGGTATTTTTGTGCTGATAATTCAAATTATTTAGTACATTTGCGATAGAAAGAAAAGAAGTTGACATGAAAAAAATATATTGCTTATTATGTGTATGCCTGCTTGTATTGGCGGGTTGTTCTACTGCTGACACTCATTTCTTGACGGATGCTGCCTATCGTCAACAGGTGTTGGATGATTTTCAGTCTAAGGTGGAATTGGTGGGTAGAGGGTTTTATAAACCGGCAGATGGATTAACGACCCAAGAGCAGGAAGCATTGCAGTTCCTTTATGCTTATATGCCAATAGCCGACATGACAGATTATGACACAGAGTATTATCTGAAAAATGTGAGGATGTCGTTAAGGGCTAAAAGTGAAATGCCCTGGGGAAAAGAAGTTCCCGAATTACTCTTTCGTCATTTTGTGTTGCCTGTACGCGTAAACAATGAGAATTTGGATTCTTTCCGCAGTGATTGTTATGCTGATTTGAAGGCAAGGGTGCAAGGGATGTCTATGCAGGAGGCAATTTTGGAGGTTAACCATTGGTGCCATGAAAGGGTTACATACCGTCCTTCAGATGCACGAACTACTTCACCGCTTGCTACCATGAGTGCTGCCTACGGCAGATGTGGAGAGGAATCTACTTTTACTGTTTCAGCCTTGCGAACGATTGGTATTCCTGCCCGTCAGGTATATACGCCGCGTTGGGCGCATACTGACGATAATCATGCGTGGGTGGAAGCTTGGGCCGATGGTAAGTGGTGGTTTATGGGGGCTTGTGAGCCCGAGGCGGTGCTGAATCTGGGTTGGTTCAATAGTGCGGCAAGCAGAGCCATGCTGATGCATACCCGTGTGTTTGGTAAATACAATGGACCGGAAGAAAAGATGTTGGTAACCGATACCTTTACTGAAATCAATTTAATTGATAATTATGCTTCGACAGCTCGTGTTGATTTCAATATTGTTGATGCAAAAGGCAATGTAGTACCTGATGCGAGAGTGGATTTCATGATATATAATTACGCCGAGTTTTGTCCGGTTGTCACCAAATATGCTGATAGCGATGGACATACTTTCTTGACAGCAGGTAAAGGGGATATGCTGGTGTGGGCATCTCTGGGTGGAAAATATGGCTATGCCAAGGCTTCTTTTGGGGTGAATGAAGAGGTAACTATTGTGCTCGATAAGCAGAATCCTGTGACCAAGAGTGAGATGGAGGTAATTGATGTGATGCCTCCGTTGGAGCATTATTCTTTACCGGAAGTAACTGATATACAACACGCGACGAATGAGACTAGAAAGACACAAGAGGACAGTCTGCGTTCAGCTTATATGGCTTCTTTTATGGATGAGCAAAGTGCCACTGCGTTTGTGAAAGAAAACGGATTGTCAGTGGAGGCTGTTGCTTATTTGGTGAAGTCGAGTGGTAATCATGCAGTCATCAAACAGTATTTACGCAATGGTGGTAGTACTGAATATCTGTCGTTGCTTAGTGAGAAGGATTTGCGTGATGTGTCTTTGGAAGCATTGGAAGATCAAATGACTGCTAACAGTTGTCGGGAAATGAGAGTAGAAGATGAAATGTTGGTGCCTTATAAACGTTTCTTTCAGAAAGAAATACCATTAGACGAACAACAGAAATATCGTGAAGATCCTGCCAAGTTGGTGCAATGGTGCAGTAACCATCTACGCATGATCGATGGACCTTATGCTACTCGTATTGCAATGTCTTCACCTGGAGTGTGGAAGTCGAGGGTAGCCGATGCTCGTTCTCGCGACATATTCTTTGTGAATGTGGCATGGAGTTTAGGTATTGAAGCACGTAAAGATAGAGTGACGGGCAAGGTGCAATATTGCCGGGATGGTCAGTGGATAGATGTGAACTTTGAAAAGGCTGTACAAACAACGTCACCCGTTGGTGTTTTGAAACTTAATTATGATCCTACACCGTCGCTGGATAATCCAGAATACTATAGCCATTTTACTGTTAGTCGTATTCAAGATGACGGGACGGTGAGTTTGTTGAGCTTTGATGAAGGTCAGGTTGATATGGGTGGCGGTGTAAGTTGGGAAAATGTATTCAAAAAAGGAACTGCTCTTGATGTGGGTTCTTACATACTGACCTGTGGTCGGCGCATGGCCAGTGGCTTGGTATTGGCAACCATACAGCGTTTTGATATTGTTGAAGCTAAGACTACTACTTTGTCCTTGCAGCTGCGTGAGCCGCAAGGACAGGATGTGGCGGTAATCGGTGCGTTTGATTCAGAAAGCAGGTATTTGAGAGATGGTGTTGAAACCAGTGTGCTTGCTACAACAGGAAGAGGTTATTATGTGATAGGTATATTGGGCGTCGGACAGGAACCTACGAATCATGCTTTGCGGGATATTGTCAAATTGAAGACTGATTTTGAAGCATGGGGCAGACCAATGGTTTTGTTGTTTACCGATGAGGTACAGCAACGCAACTTTCGTCCTGATGAGTTTGGTGTGTTGCCTTCCACAACTGTGTTTGGTGTTGATAAAAATCATGGCATACAAGGACAGATTATCAATAATTTGCATTTAGATCAGCATGCCTCTTTGCCATTATTTATCATTGCCGATACTTTTAATCGAGTGGTATTTGTTTCTCATGGTTACACCATTGGGTTGGGGGAACAGATGATGCAGGTAATAAAGAAACTAAAGTAAGGTGTTATGGAGAAAGACGTTAAGGAATTAAAATCATATAAACTGATAGAAGCTATTGCCAAAATAATGGATAAATACTATGTTGATCCTTTGTTGGGCTTAGTTCCTACTGTGGGTGATGCTGTTACTTCTTTGCTGACATTGCCTTATTTGTATTTCAGTGTGTTCAAGCTTCGCTCCATTCCGCTTACATTGGCGCTGCTTTGTAATATGTTGATAGATTTTGCTATGGGTGTGATTCCTTTTTGGATTGGTGACATACTTGATTTCTTTAATCATAGTTATATCAAGAACTACAGACTTATAACTGGTTATGTGGAGGGTGATGAGGAAATGATAAAAAGTGTAGATCGGCGTGCTTGGTGGATGGCGGCATTGATAGCAGTCTTATGTCTGCTTATCTGGTTATTGATCAAACTTGCCGTATGGGCTTGGGATTGGCTTATTAGTCTATTATGAAGCCAGCTTTCTTTAAATCTGTCCAATAATGTGGGTAAGATTTTTTTACTACATTGGGATGTTCAATGGCGATATGTGACAACTTGAGGGCAGCTGGTGCAAATGCCATAGCCATACGGTGATCATCGTAAGTGGCAATTACTGGGTTGTCGTCGGCCTTGCAAAGCTCACCATCCCATTGCATCACATCATCTCCTTCAGCATGGAGGATATAACCTAATTTGTGTAGCTCGTTAATGAGGGCACTGATGCGGTCGGTTTCTTTGATGCGAAGTGTGTGCAAACCTGTGAATCTGAAAGGGACATTTAGTAAACAACAAGTTACTACAAAAGTTTGTGCCAAATCTGGGATTTTGCTAAAATTAGCATTCAGCTGTGGGACCACATCTCCTCCTTTATAGATGATAATACCATTTTTTATAAAGTCAGTCTGGACGCCTAACAACTTAAATAGTTCAGCACCTTCTCGATCACCTTGTGTACTTTGTTGATGGAGGTGAGGTAAAGTTACTCTTGCTTGCGAATCTTGAATTAGTGCCAATATTTCATACCAGTAAGAAGCACCACTCCAATCGTTTTCCACAACGTAAGAGATGTCATGATAACCTCCAGGTTCCACTATTATTGTCATGCCTTCAAGTACATCGTCTCTTGTAGCTTTGGCACCAAATTCCTTTATTTGTTGTAAGGTCATGTCAATATAAGGCAAAGAAGTGACCTTTCCCGTTAGTTTTAGGGTCAGGCCCTCTGGCAGGGTAGGAGCTATCATTAATAGGGCAGAAATGTATTGCGAACTGACATCCCCTGGTAGTGCGAGTTCACCACCATGTAAACGGTTCCCAATGATATGCAACGGTGGAAATCCCTCTTGTTCTGCATAGTCAATTTTTGCTCCTAACGCTCTAAGTGCTTTTACTAAAATACTGATAGGCCTTTGTTTCATGCGTTGGGTGCCGGTAATGATGTGTTTACCTGGTTGAGTGCTGTAAAACGCGGTTAAAAAACGCATGGCTGTGCCCGCTGCCTTGATATCAATTATCTCTCCACCTTCTTCAAAAGCTTTGATGATAACCATTGTGTCGTCACAGTCGGCAAGATTGGCAATCTGTGAGGTTCCGTTTGCCAAAGCCCGTAATACTAAAGCTCTGTTACTGATACTCTTCGATGCAGGTAGGTCAATCGTTGCCTGTAAAGATCTGGGTGCAATTATGCTATAAACCTCTTTCATTTTAAGCCTCCTTATCAATCCTCATCTTCCATATCTTTGTCCAATTGTCCACTCCAAAGGTATTTTTGAGTTTCGTTGATTATAACCCCACTTAGACATATCAAGGAGATTAGATTTGGGATGACCATGAGAGCATTCATGCAATCGGCCAGATTCCAGACAATAGCTAAATTGGCTATACTACCTAAAAAGACAGCGATGATAAATAAAATGCGATAGATGATAACCCAATGTTTACCTTTAAGATATTCTACTGCTCGCTCGCCATAATAGCACCAGCCAAGAATAGTGGAAAAAGCAAAAGTCATTAAACCAAATGTTAATAAGGGGGTACCGACATAAGGAATTTTGGCAAAGGCCATCTTGGTGAGGGTGGCGCCATTGTCAAAACTGATGTCAGGATAAGCTATAACACTACTTACAATCACCAAACCTGTTAAGGCACAGATAACAACTGTGTCCCAAAAAGTGCCAGAAGAAGATACCAAAGCTTGACGTACCGGATTACGAGTCTGGGCTGCTGCTGCTACAATTGGTGCTGAACCCATACCAGATTCGTTGGAGAACAGACCTCTAGCAATACCAAAACGTGCTGCCGTCATGACTGTTGCACCTACAAAACCACCTCCAGCTGCATGAGGCGTGAAAGCAGAAATACAGATAAGTTTCAAAGCAGGCCAAATGTATGCGGCATTGATGATCAAAATAAAGATACAACCAATGACGTAGAATAAAGCCATAAAGGGTACCAGCATGCCACACACTTTAGCTATACTCTTTACTCCGCCTATTACAACAAGGCCTACTAGTACACAGATTATAGCTCCTGTAAGATATGGTGAAATTTGGTATGACTCTGCTGTAACCGTAGAAATAGCGTTAGCTTGAACCATATTGCCAATACCAAATGAAGCTATGGCAGTGAAGAGGGCAAACAGTACGGCTAGCCATTTCCAACCCAATCCACGCTCTAAAGCGTACATGGGTCCTCCTTGCATCTTGCCGTCTGGAGATTTTACTCTGTATTTGATGGCTAATAAGCCTTCAGCATATTTGGTAGAAATGCCAAAAACACCAGTAAGCCAGCACCACAAAACAGCACCAGGCCCTCCTAAGGCAATGGCGGTGGCCATGCCTATGATGTTACCTGTACCTATCGTGGCAGCTAAAGCTGTAGCTAATGAGTGAAACTGCGATACATCACCTTTAGCTTCAGGATCTTTTTCGATTGAAAGGCGGATGGCTGTGAAAATCATGCGTTGTGGGAAACGCAACCTGATTGTGAGGTACAGGTGCGTTCCCAACAACATGATGATCATCGGCCAGCCCCATAGCCAGCCACTTATCTCAGCGAGTATGTTATTTAGCTCGGCCAAATCTTATTTTACTGCAATCTCTTTAACCTCTTTCTCTGGCTTCAAGATATCTAAAGCTTTCCAAGTTTGTCCTTTAGAAAGTTTATAAGTTGCAGTACAACGAATGTCTTCTACGTTAGCACCAAACTTAACAGCATAATTGCCTGCAGCAGTTTCCCACTGGTCAGCAATCTCATTGAAAGATGCCAAAGTATAAAGGTTTACATCGATAGTGACAATCTGACTCTCGCCTGGCTGCAATTCCTTGGTCTTGGCAAAGCCCTTCAATTCCTGTTCAGGCTTAACGAGATTGCCAGCTGGAGCTGAAACATACAACTGAACAACTTCTTTACCAGCTACATTTCCAGTGTTCTTAACGGTTACAGTTGCACGGAAACCATCTTTAGTAGAGGTTACCTTTGGTGCGCTGTAGTTAAAAGTAGTATAGCTCAAACCATATCCAAATGGGAAAGATACTTCTTTGCCTATCGTGTTGAAATAGCGATAACCAACCCAAATACCTTCTTCGAAGTTACTGTAGCTAACATTCTTAACATCACGCTGCATGCCTCCTAAAGCAGAGCCCATACCCATCATGCCATCAGATTTCTGGTCAAATGGGAAGTTCTTAGAAGATGGATCGTCCATATAGTTGTTAAGCCATGTCATAGTCAGTTTACCAGAAGGAGTCACCTTACCACTCAGGATATCAGCTACAGAATAACCACCTTCTTGACCAGGTTGCCAAGCCAGCAGGATAGCATCTGGGAGGTTTTTCCAAGATGCAGATTCGATTTCACCACCAATATTCAGCACAACGATCACTTTCTTTCCTGCTAAATGGAAAGCTTCTGTTACATCGTTGAGCAACTGACGCTCTACTTCTGAGAGATTAAAGTCATTAGGTATGTTACGGTCAGCACCTTCACCTGCATTACGGCCAATAGTTACAATAGCGATATCGTTGGTAGCAACTTGTTTGTCGATGATAGCACGCTCGATAGGCATTTCTTTCAAAGCAGCATCTCCCAAGCTCATCATAGCCATCATACCTCTAGCAGCAGGACGAGCTGCAGCTTGGCGTGCACGTTCATAAGTAGTGTAGGTCTCATAAACGCTCTTCAACTCTTCGTTTACTTCATAACCAGCACTCTTCAAACCAGTTAACATGTCGATGGTGTAAGCTTTATTAACGTTACCTGAACCTGTACCACCTGCAATAAAGTTATAAGAGGTAATACCAAAAAGAGCAATCTTCTTAGCATCCTTGATAGGTAGGGCGTTATCTTCATTTTTCAACAACACCATACCTTCAGCAGCTGAGTTGCGGGTAATTTGAGCATGAGCTTTTAGATCGGGAGTATCGCTATATTTATAGCCTTTGAATCGAGGAGTACGTACGATGTACTCAAGAATACGCTTTACGCATACATCTACATCTTCCATGCTTACTTTGCCTTCCTTAATAGCCTTTACAAGGTCAGTCTTTTGTTGGGGCATACCCGGCTCCATCAAGTCGTTTCCAGCATGTACCTGAGCAGCAATATCGCGAACCATTGTCCAGTCTGTCATTACAATGCCCTTAAAGCCCCACTCAGTGCGCAGCAAATCGGTAAGTAACTCACGATCCTGCTGTGTGAATTTTCCGTTAAGTTTATTATAAGAAGACATAACGGTCCAAGGATCAGCCTCCTTAACTACCATTTCAAATGCTTTGAGATAGATCTCACGCAATGCACGTTGGTTTACACGTGAATCAACAGCCATACGGTTGGTCTCTTGTGAATTGGCTGCATAGTGTTTAATACTAACACCAACACCATTGCTCTGGATACCTTTGGTATAGGCAGTAGCAATCTTACCGGTTAAGTAAGGATCCTCAGAATAATATTCGAAGTTGCGCCCGTTCAGTGGATTGCGATGAATATTCATACCAGGAGCCAAGAGAACGTCAATACCATATTCTAATACTTCGTTACCGATAGCTTTACCTACTTGTTCAACTAATTCTGTATTCCAAGTACTTGCCAGTGAAGTGCCTACAGGGAAACCTGTAGCATAGAAAGTCTTGTTAGTTCCCTTGCGGGTAGGTGAGATGCGCACACCTGCAGGACCGTCGGAGAGGACGGTAGCAGGGATGCCTAAACGTTCAATAGGGTTGGTAGTACCAGCTGCACCAGGTACTAACACTTCAGAAGAGGCTGTCATGGCTCCAGCAGTCATACTGCCCCAACCAGCGCCTACAATCAGTTCGGCCTTTTCTTCTACAGTCATGGCCTTTACAATGTCATCTACATTGTTAGGATTCAGCTTCTGAGCTTGAGCTGTTCCGAAAACCAATGCTGTGGCTACACATAAAACTAATTTCTTGTTCATAATTAAATATTATTATAAAAATACTGTTTCTAATTCAAAGTTTCCATTAATTCTTTAGCTCTTATCCTTGCTTCGGCGTCTGTCTTTAAATAATCTTCTAATGTGGGTTTGGCGATGTAAGTGGTGCGCTGCATGGTTTTTTCAATAACTTCACTCATTCCTAAGAATGAGATTTGGTCATGCAGAAATCCTGCATTCACAATTTCATTGGAAGCATTGACAATGCAAGGCATATTTCCTCCTTGCCGGATAGCTTCGTATGCTAATTTCAAGTTACGGAACTTCTCTATATCGGGTTTCTCGAACGTGAGTTGGGTACACAAACTAAAATCTATGCGTGGAAAAGATGATTTGAGTCTGAGAGGATATGAGAAAGCATATTGAATGGGAACTCTCATATCGGGCATACCCATTTGGGCCATAATGGCACCGTCTTCATATTGAACGGCTGAGTGAATAATACTTTGTGGATGTACCAATACTTCAATTTGTTCAGGTTTGACACGGAAAAGCCAGCGAGCTTCCATTACTTCAAAACCTTTGTTCATCATCGAGGCAGAGTCAATGGTTATTTTAGCCCCCATACTCCAGTTTGGATGTTTCAAGGCTTGTTCTTTGGTGACCGTCTTGAGTTGTTCGTGTGTAAAGGTGCGGAATGGACCTCCTGAAGCTGTGAGCAATATCTTCTCAATACGGTTATACTCATTGCCTTGCAGACTTTGGAAAATAGCAGAATGCTCTGAATCTACTGGCAGTAAAGGTACTCTATTCTCATCACATAATTGATTAATGAGTTCGCCTGCCACTACCATTGTCTCTTTATTAGCTAAAGCAATGGGCTTTTTTGCACGGATGGCGCTAATAGTAGGACGTAATCCAGAAAAACCAACCAATGCTGTTAGGACAATATCAACTTGTGAGTCTTGTACTACCTCCTCAAGTGCTTTCTCGCCAGCATATACTTTGATGGGCAAATCAGACAAAGCCTCTTTCAGTTTGGGGTAATGTTGGTCGTTGGCAATCACTACTGCTTCTGGCTGGTATTTGCGTGATTGCTCAATGAGCTTGTCTATTTGGTTATTGGCAGTAAGTACGTATGCTTCGTAGAGGTCACTATGTTCCTCTATTACTTCTAATGCTTGTGTACCTATTGATCCAGTTGATCCTAATATAGCTATTCTTTTCTTCATGTATTACCAAGTTCTAATAATCCTTCTGGCAAATTCATATAGATGATTTTCTTGTCACGGTCTATGACGGTTATAAAATCTTCTTGTGCAGGAATAAGTAGTTCTGTTCCATCGTGTTCAACCACAAATAAAACATTGATGGTGGACTCGTCAACATCAGTTATTTTTCCTATCTTATTCTTATTTATATCAATGATGGTAAAACCTATAAAAAACTGCCAGGTTAATTCGTCATCTTCTATTTTTTCTGCTAGTTTTTTAGGGAAATAAACCTCAATATTGGTCATTCGCCTTGCTTGTATTTCAGTATCTATCCCTTCCAACTTAATAAGTGCTGTTGTATCACTCCTAAAACGGTATTCCTCAAAGAAAAAAGGAACCATGATGCCATCCATCAAACATACTATATATTCAGACTCAACACGATCGAAAATGTCGTCATCGAAAGTGAACAGCAACTCTCCATGAACCCCGTGAGGCTTGTTGATGATGCCAATCCTATATACATCTTCACTTTTAATCATATTCTGGTAATCCTTGCACCAAGGGCATTCAATCGGCCTTCAATATCCTGATAGCCACGGTCTATCTGCTCGATGTTATGAATGCGGCTAATTCCATCGGCACTCATGGCAGCAATAAGTAAGGCAATACCAGCGCGGATATCGGGTGACGTCATGTTACCACCTTTTAATCGCATTTGATGATTGTGACCTATCACGACGGCACGATGTGGGTCACAGAGAATAATTTGTGCTCCCATGTCGATGAGTTTATCAACAAAGAACAAACGACTTTCAAACATTTTTTGGTGTATAAGTACACTGCCTTTAGCTTGTGTGGCAACAACTAGCATAACGCTCAGTAAATCAGGCGTGAGACCTGGCCATGGCGCATCAGCGATGGTCATGATAGAACCATCCAAAAACGATTCTATTTGATAAGAATCTTGGGCTGGTACGACAATGTCATCACCTTGCTGTTCAAGTTGGATGCCCAAACGGCTGAAACTGTTAGGAATAATGCCCAAATTATTATATGAAACATTTTTGATAGTAAGGTTACTTTGTGTCATTGCTGCCATACCAATAAAACTACCTACCTCAATCATATCGGGTAATACAGTATGCTCAGTACCATGCAACTCTTTTACACCTTCAATGGTAAGAAGGTTAGAAGCGATGCCGCTAATGCGTGCGCCCATGCGATTTAACATGCGGCATAACTGTTGTATGTATGGTTCGCAGGCGGCATTGTAGATAGTGGTGGTTCCTTCAGCTAAAACAGCTGCCATCACTATGTTGGCAGTTCCTGTGACAGAAGCTTCGTCGAGTAGCATGTAAGTACCTTTTAATTTGCTGCCACTAATCTCATAGATGTGTTGCTTGGAATTGTACTTGAATTCTGCTCCTAGATTTTGAATGCCAATGAAGTGGGTATCCAATCGGCGACGTCCTATTTTGTCACCACCAGGTTTAGGCGTGAAAGCTTTTCCGAAACGTGCTACCATAGGACCTACCAGCATGATGCTACCTCGCAATGACGCACTACGTTTTAAAAATTCGTCACTGTTAAGGTAATTCAAATCGATGTTGGCAGCCTTAAAACTATAAGAATCAATTCCAATTTTTTTTACTTCTGACCCCATTTCACGCATCAACTGGATGAGATTATTTACATCCAAAATGTCGGGAACATGATGTACTATTACCTTTTCAGGTGTGAGTAGTGTCGCACAGATGATTTGGAGTACCTCATTCTTGGCACCTTGTGGGTAAATTTCTCCTTCTAAGCGATGTCCGCCTTCAATCACAAATGAAGCCATAATATTTAGTGTTTTTTGTTTTTGTTCTGCTTCTGAGTAGGGGTGTTCTTTGCAGTTTGACGTGGACGGGTGTTCTTTTCCATGCGTTCAGCCATTAAGGCCATTACTTCATCGTTGACACGCAGTTTCCCGTCTGAAAGTTCAAAAAGGTCATCAGTAATTTTCTGGTCATCAATAGAATCTTTGTTCCAAGTAGTATAATCCTTGCGCATGTGGTTACAAATCAGTGCCAATAGATTGTTTTTCTCATCGCCTTCTTCTATTTCGCATGCTTTTTCAATCAGATTCTCTAATAACCTGCCATAATGGCGATAGTGAATACGCTTGATGTTAGTGGGGATGGGATCTGGTTTAACATTTAAACTCTCTGGCTTTATAGTTTCAAAAGGGTAGTCAATATCAAGCTTGAAATCAGACATAATAGCCAGGTGATCCCATAATTTATGCTCAAAATCTGGTATGTTTTTCAAATTGGGAAACATACCTTCCATGATATGGATAATTGTTTCTGCACACCATTGGCGCTCTGCACGATCTTCAATGGTGACAGCATAATCAACCATATTTTGTACACTGCGTCCGTATTCCGGGAGTGCCATTTTCTTCTGTTGAGTATTATATTGCATAAAAACTATTTAATTATTCTAATGATTAATGTTCTCTAGGGGATTCTTTGCAATTGTAGCAATAAACTCTTTTAAGTAAAAAGGCTCAAAATAGGCTACGTCTTTGAAATCTTGTTCTGCAATTGCTTTCTCTGCAAGAGGGAACATCCATTTTGCAATAGGATGAATGTTATCTATAAAATGAGCATTTGGGTAATTAGCCAATGCCTTTTTGCATTTTTCTGCTCCGTTGCCAAAAAAATATACAGGATGTTCATTAAGGAAAGTCTTGTAAGTATCTGTATCTACAATATCTGCATTTGTATCTCTGACAGTATGCAAAGCACGATCGAATACAGCAGCATAAACTTCCATTCTGCGAGCATCGATCATGGGACAAAGCAAGGCGTCATCGGGTAATTCTTGTCTTAACAACACAGGCACACAAAGTATTTTAAGTGTAGGGATACCAATTAATTTTACATCCCTGCCGTAGCAAACGCCCTTTGCCATAGATACTCCAATTCGAAGCCCTGTGTATGATCCAGGACCGCAACTCACTGCTACGGCGTCTAAAGGAATGGCATGACTTTCTATGAACGATAGAGCCTCGTCAACATATACGCCTAACTGTGTGTTGTGGTTCGGTCCATTGAAATCTTCTTCGTGCCAAATATTTCTACCACTTTCACTTACAGCTACAGAACACACATCAGTTGATGTCTCAATATGTAAAATACACGACATATTTCAGAATACTTATCTTTTTCCGCCAACAAATTTAGTCTTTTATTTTCACATCTTAAAATATTCCTTTAATTTTGCATCTGTTTAGAACAAAAAAAGCGTAATTTAAATTATGATTCTATCAATGACGGGTTACGGTAAGACGGTTGTCGAACTGCCCGATAAAAAAGTAAACATAGAGATAAAGTCGCTTAATAGTAAAGCGATGGATTTGTCAACACGTGTGTCTTCATTCTATCGTGAGAAGGAAATGGACATTCGTAATTTCATTACTAAGGAGGTAGAACGTGGTAAGGTTGATTTTTCTTTATGGATTGAGAAAAAAGAGGCAACAGATTTAACGGTACCCATTAATCAAACAGCTTTGTCAACTTATTATAAGCGATTGTCTGATATTATCGTAGAAACTGGCATTCCTGCTCCACAGGATTGGCTTACCCTTTTGTTGCGAATGCCAGATGTAATGTCGGCAAAAGATGAAACAGTGGAGCTTACTGAAGAGGAATGGGATGCTGTATTCGAGGGTGTTAAAAAAGCTGTACAATTGTTGCTAGATTTCCGTAAGCAGGAAGGTGAAGCATTGGATAAAAAGTTTCGTGCTAATATTGATAGGATAAAAAAATTGCTGGATGATATAGAACCTTATGAGAAAGATCGTGTTCCTAAAATAAAGGAACGCATTCTTGATGCATTGTCAAAATTACCAGTAGAATATGATAAGAACCGAATGGAGCAAGAACTTATCTATTATATTGAGAAACTTGATGTTAATGAGGAGAAACAACGTTTAACTAATCATTTAGCTTATTTCGTTTCTACCATGGAAGGTAAGTATGGTCAAGGCAAGAAGTTAGGTTTCATAGCTCAGGAAATGGGACGTGAGATTAATACATTGGGTAGTAAAAGTAACCAAGCTGAGATGCAACGCATTGTGGTACAAATGAAGGATGAACTGGAGCAGATAAAGGAACAAGTTTTAAACGTTATGTAATATGGGAAAACTAATTATTTTTAGTGCTCCATCTGGTTCTGGTAAATCAACAATTATCAACTATTTGTTGAAAGATCATCCAGAGTTGAAACTGGCTTTTTCTATCAGTGCAACCAGTCGTGCTCCACGTGGTACTGAAAAACAAGGTGTTGAGTATTTTTTTTTAACGGCAGAGGATTTCCGTCAGCGTATAGATAAAGGCGATTTTTTAGAGTATGAGGAGGTTTACCCTGGTAGGTATTATGGTACTTTGAAAACTCAGGTAGAAAAACAATCGGAGGCTGGTCAGAATGTAGTATTCGATGTGGATGTAAAAGGAGGCGTAAATATAAAGAAATTCTATGGTGATAGGGCTTTGAGCGTTTTTATTCAACCTCCTTCGATAGAAGTTTTGCGCCAACGATTGGAAAAACGTGGCACTGAAACGGCAGAGGTTATTAACGATCGAATTGCAAGAGCTGAATTTGAGTTAGGCTTTGCTCCACTCTTCGATAAAGTGGTTGTCAATGACGATTTGGAAGAAGCTAAAGCGAAAACGCTGCAGGTCATTATGGACTTTATTAATAAAGATTAATATGGATTTTAACGGTAAAAAACTCTCAACAAAGTTAGTACGCATTTTGTTCGCAATTAATGTGTTTGCTATGGTTTGTTTTGTTGTCATGGCAATAGCTTTCTTTTATTATGGCGTAAACGATCTAGGTATAATGCTGGTTGTGGTTGCCTGCCTTAGTGCTTTGAACAACTGGAAACTTTGGGGAAGAATCAAACAGGAATTATAAAATTTGGCATTGTTTAATGAGAAAAGTAGCGCTCTACTTCGGTTCGTTTAACCCCATTCATATAGGTCATTTGGCCCTTGCTAACTATATTTGTGAATATGGTGGAGTAGATGAATTATGGTTTGTGGTTAGCCCCAAGAATCCCTTTAAACAACAAGCTGATTTAATGGATGATGAATTGCGTCTCCGACTTGTTCGCTCTGCCATTACAGACTACTCTAAGTTTCAGGTTTGTGATGTAGAGTTTTCTATGCCGCGTCCTTCTTATACCTATAATACTTTGCAAAAATTACAAGAATTATATCCCCATAATGATTATAGTTTGCTTATAGGTGCTGATAACTGGCAGAATCTCAAAAACTGGTTTTGTGGTGAGGTTATTATGAACAGCTATTCTATCATTATTTATCCGCGTCCAGGATTTTCCATTGATGCGAGAAAATTGCCCACTAATATCCGTTTACTAGATGCTCCTCAGCTTGAAGTGTCATCTACTTTTATCAGGCAATCATTGGCAGAAGGTAAGGATGTGCGTTTCTTCCTACATCCATCTGTGTGGAAGGAATTAATGCCATAAAAAATCCTCGTTGAGCAAAATATACTCAAACGAGGAATAGTAGGGGCGTGAACATAAACATTATTTAAATACTTTTTTGAGTCTTCGCAATAGCTTAAAGCCTATTAATGCTCCGTCAAAAACCACCATGCCTGTATTAAAAAGTCCCATTACTGCTGAGCTTTTCTTTGCTGTGGGTTTCAATGGTGCAATAAAGTCGTTTGACAAAGCTGACATTTTCTGCTTTTGACTGTCTAATCGCTTCTTTATGGCGGCTTTCTGCTGGGCTATACTCTCTAAAGTAATGTTATTCTGCTGGTTGTTCATAATTGGTATTATCTTCAAGCTGTGAGCTGTTGCCTTTTAAAAACAGATTTGCCAAAAACTTAACCATAGGTGTTATTATTAATTTTTGCCTGTAATGGTAAACCAACACCATGATAATAAGCAGAAATAATGTTATCACTGCAAAACTGTTCATCAGGCCTCCAATAATAGGTGCAAGTATATATGCAATGGTAAAAGAAAAATAGAATAGAGTTACCATGCCCAGTATAATAAGTATTAATACAAGGATGAGGGTAGAAAGTAAAATGGTGAGTTTTTCTGTCAATTCCAGCTTGGCATATTCCGTTTGCAGTTCAAGGTATTTTTTAGATTCTGCAAACAACTGCTGGAGATTCTCTATGCTTTTTTCTGCTCCAAACATAATGCTTCTATTTATTCAGCCTCTTCGTTTTTAACATCAGCAATCTCGTCAATAAGATTATCCATGTCTGCTTTGCTGAGGTGTATGCCCTTCTTACGCAAGATCTCTGCAATCTTGGTGCGAGTGTCTTCTCCCTTTTCAGGGGCAAATAATAAACCTATAGCAGTTCCAATAACTGCTCCTGATAAAAATGCAGCTAAAACATTCAGTCCTTTCATGATAAATTCTCCTATGTGATTAATAAAACATACTTTTCAAGCAAAGATACTAAACAAAAACATTTTTATAATCATTTTTCACATATTTTTTTTGATTGATGCGAGTTTTTCTGTTATTTTTGCATTGAATTATCGTATAACACTAAATGCAATTTTAAAATGAAGAAATTTTTTGTATTAGGATTAGGTATCTGCGTGGCTTTTGCTTTTGCTTCTTGCAAGAGTAGTGAAAGTGCCTATAAGAAGGCTTACGAGAAGGCAAAACAGCAAGAGGTTGCTCAAACTCAGACTGCTCCTGCAACTACGGAAGTTGCTCCTGTTGTAGCGGCTCCGGTACAGACAAATAAACCTGCAACTGCTTCTGCCCCCGTGCAGGGTAATGCTCGTCAGGAAAAAGTGTCAGTAGTTTCTGGTAGTGGCTTACAGGATTATAGTGTGGTTTGTGGTAGCTTTGGTGTGAAGACAAACGCTGATAACCTGAAGAAATTCCTTGATGGCGAAGGCTACAGTTCAATAGTTGTGTTCAATGCCGACAATAATATGTATAGGGTAATAGTTTCTTCCTATACCGACTATGCTGCAGCACAGGAAGCCCGTGATGCTTTTAAAGCTAAATATGCTAATCGGGCCGATTTCCAGAGTGCTTGGTTGCTTTATCGGTTGAACTGATTTCCGCCTATATATATAATAAGGTATAACGGTGGGGATAGATTTCCTGCCGTTATTTGTCCTATATTATTTCATTAATCGACATTTTTAAGAAAAATATGCCCATAGCTTAATTTTTTTTAAAAAAAACTTTGATGATTCTAAAATAGTCTCTACCTTTGCAAGGTATTTTGCAAGTAAATACTTGTTTTACGGTGTATTTTGGAAGTACTGACATGGGCAAAAGATTAAGAGTCAGCGATAAAGCTGCTGTTCTGCTTTTTTTGATTGTTATGATTATACCCTTGAAAGGATGGTCTCAATCGGGCGATGCTGCAGTTCAAGAGCTGATTAAGATGGGTTTTGAGAATGTCAGTTGTACAGACACAGAAGAAGAACGCGTATATGTTTTGCAAAATACGACCTACCGTCTTCAAGGAGTCGGTATGGCAAAAGCAGTGGATGTTATTCAGTCTTTAGGTATGCCGGATGATAAAAATTGCAGAATTGTGGCACTTGACAACAATGTGCCACAGTATTCGCTAGTTTATCATTGGAGGGATGAAGATGGTGATAATAATGCTGATGTTAGTAGGGCTGACTGGGAGGCAACTTATGAATTGGGAGACTCCTGGAAGGTTGCTAGCAAGACAAAAAAGAAAAATCGTTCTTTGTACAAGGTTGATATTGTGGTTTACCCCAAGGTTAATTATAGGAACTATGTAATCAATAAGATTTATACGTTCTTGATAACCCTAAATCC
>JAIKZS010000110.1 GCA_024682035.1 Bacteroidaceae bacterium | reverse complement strand
GACGCCTTGCCCTTTGCCCTTGTGATAGTCTTTACTTTCTTGACAGGAGCAGTATGCAATGTGTTGAGCCACCCGCAAAACAGAATTCTGAAACGGCGCGACGGCATGTTGCTGGCTTCGGTAGCATGGGTATTCTTCTCGCTCTTTGGCATGCTGCCTTTCCTGTTCTGTTCCATTTCATTAAATGTAAACGAAGCCTTTTTCGAGGCAATGTCAGGGTTCACCACCACAGGAGCTACAGTCATTCGCGATGTAGAAAGTTGTAGTCACGGCATACTGCTATGGCGCTCGCTCACCCAATGGATAGGTGGTTTGGGAATCATTCTCTTCACGCTCACGTTTATACCATCACTGAACAACCGTGGAAGTTTGATGCTTTTCCATGCTGAGGCAACAGGCATCACCCATGATAAGTTAGCAGCACGTGTCTCTCAAACGGCAAAACTACTTTGGGGGCTCTACGGCCTGTTCACTGTCATGCTGATAGGACTACTCAGTCTGGGACCAATCAGCCTCTTCGACAACATCTGCCATGCACTATCGTGTATCTCTACAGGAGGTTTTTCTACACATAACGACGGCATTGCAGCCTACGATTCCCCCTATCTGAAATTCATCTTAACAATCTTTATGTTCATAGGAGGCGTTAGTTTTGGCCTCATCATCACATCAATCAAAAGCTCGTGGCGACAGCTGTGGCGTAATGATGTTTTCCGCACCTACGCCTATACCATCTGCTGTTTCTATCTACTCATTGCGTCCGCCATTCTTTTACGACACCACTACACTGGATGGGAGAGTGTCACCATCGACCCTATTTTTCACATCGTTTCGGCGATGACATCCCCTGGGTTCAGCGCAGGTAACTGGGAAAGCTGGGGCATCCTGGTGCTCACACTCACATTCTTTATGATGTACATAGGAGCATGCGCTGGTTCTACCACAGGTGGTGCCAAACTAGATCGTCTGTTATATCTGCTGAAGAACTTCGTATATGTAGTACGCCGATATGTACGTCCACAGCTGCTGACATCAGTCGATGTCAACGGTCAGCATGTTGATGCTGAGCGAGGCAGTGAAATCATGGCATTCATCTTTATTTACACCTTTCTTATTATATTCGGTGGTGTTGTATTGGTAGTTCAGGGTTTCCCAATTGTCGATGCTTTCTTCTCATCCTTATCCTGCGTTTCAAATAACGGTCTTGGAGCTGGCATCACAGGTATTACTGGTTCATTCGATTTCCTGCCAGCCTCAGGAAAATGGGTCATGTCTTTCCTTATGCTGGCAGGCCGACTAGAGATCATCACGCTCATCACCCTGCTCATCCCCTCTTTCTGGCGGAACTAAGGTTATCAACAACAGGTGATTGCCCGGCAACAACCCTTCCAGTTCTACGTTGATGCCAAACTTCAACAACAACCTTAGTCCCACTCAACCCCAAAATGTTTTACAACACCAAAACCGATGCCTTAATTGGCACCTGTCACTAATGCATTTTTCTTTAATAATAAACACTTTGCTTATTGTTTATAAACCCAGGCTTTCAGCTATTATTCAAATTATTAATTTATATTCCTAATGATTAACAATAGGTACGTAAATACACACAGTGGCCACGCTGTTGCATGCTTGTTTCTATTCTACCTATCCCGGCCAATGGTCGTGAGATCGAATAAGGCACTAATGAGTGCTTTTAGAAGCATAATAAAAATGGCAGCCTTTGCAGACTGTATTATTAACATCGCAGAAATATTATATTTGGGAAAGTTAGATATAGGTTATTGATTATAGATTATTAATCGTATATAAATGTTTTTTTGATTCTTGATTCTTTTTATGAATCAAAGTAAAGTTTGTATTAGAAAATTGAGTATTTTTGTAGCGTTTTAAATATAAAACATATGACAAAATTAAGAATTACTAATCTGTACGAATTTTTAATATGGGCTTTTATGGCCTTGATGGCGGCTTCTTGCTCGACTGATGACGGACCTGATTATCCTGATGATCCGCCTTATATTGGAGTGCCTAAACTAATTGTTGATGTGGATGTTGCATCATCAACAGATGATTTGTTCGCTTTGCAGATGGCGTATAATTATGCGAGGAAAGGACAATGTGAACTGGTGGGCGTAGTTGTTGACCGCGCAGGAGAGGTAAATGCAGCTTGTGTGGATGTAATGAATACGTATTTTGGCTATGGGGACGTTCCGCTAGGGTTAGTGCATAATGGTATCGAGAATCCAGTGGTATGGATTGACTACTCTGATTTACCGAATTATGCGGATGATAATGGGAATAAGTATTTTAAACGGACGTATAGTGACTATAGTGAACTACCAGATGGATGGGAGTTATATAGGAAGGTGTTGTCGGAACAGCCCGACCATTCGGTGACGATTGTGTCGCTGGGTTTCTTACCATGTCTGGCACAATTGCTGGACTCTCACGGAGACCAGTATTCATCACTGGATGGAGTGCAACTGGTACGCAAGAAGGTGAATTGCATATATATCATGGGGGGTGTGTTTGGCGAAGCATTGGAGCCAGACTTCAATTTCGGTCAAGGTCTTGATTTTTCCAAGGATTTCTTCGACAAATGGCCATCGGATGTGGATATTATTTTCTCGCCAGGCGAGGTGGGTGATAAAATTGAGTATAAAGACAACTGGGTAATTGATGATATATCGTGGACGGATGCGCATCCGATTAAACAGGTGTATCTGAATTGTTTTACTAACACAGGGCAGAAAATGTGGGACCCTATAGCTGTGATTCATGCCATAGAGGGTGACGGTCAGTTTATCATGTCACAACGTGGTACGGTGGCGCTGACTGATCAGGCGGAGACGATTTTCACTCCGTCGTTTAATGGTAATTGCCGGTATGAAAAACCAGGGGATACGGCTTGGTGCGAGAAGATGCTTCAAAAAATTCGCTTGTCAACAACTGAGCTAAAATAATTAACTTCTTCTAGGAGAAAATGTTAAAATGTCTTGTAGTTGACCAGTGAAGAGGTTGTGGACTTTTATCAGCAACTGACCATCCTGCACATTTCCTTCGATGACGGTGGGATACGACAAACTGTTCAAGTCTGGCCCCCCACCTACTACATGTGCCCAAGGACGTTCAGGCGTGGCAGCATCACAATGATAACGATGCTGGTGGGCAGTAATAACCAACTGACAACCAGCTTTCTCCAAGAGTGGTGACCACAGTTGGGCACAAGTACGTTGCCAAGCAGCAAAGTCGGTCTCATAACGTGCATCTTTGTCGGCTGGTGCCACATCACCAGGATTACTACGTGGATTTTTATCGAAAAGCGGGATGTGACAGCAGGCTACCAAATAAGGTGCACTGGCTATTTCAGGACGCTGCAGGGCATCTTCTAACCAGGCCACTTGTGCCTCTCGATACGGACCACTAGAGAAGAGGCCGGCAAACAAGGGGTTGGTATCAAGCTTATCTTCTGCTGTGTCTAAGCCTATTAGGGCTACTTCACCCATGCGCACTGCAAAATTACGGCCCAAATCCCAGTCGCGAGACAAGCGTTCTTCTGGTTGCCTATACATCCACACTCGTTCCAAATGACGATTGGCCATACCCCTTGAATCGTGATTGCCCGGACAAAACAGGTAGGGCACCTCAGCCGCATAGTCAGTTCGCTTAATCTTAGGCTGCAAGAAAATTTGCATCTGTGCTTCAATAGTTTCCTCTACGTTGCAGGCATCACCATTCCAAATAACACATTGTGGAGCAAGTGCTGCTACTTTGTTGACAACCAAATCAAAAGAACTCCACCGGGCATGGGTATCGTTGATGACACAGAAATGGGAAGGTACTTGCGGACCAGCAGTGGTGAAATGGTAAATGTTAGGGTCTTCCACGGTGTCTATTATCTTCATGTCATAGCCTCCTCCATAGTGTATGCGATCGGCACCTATCTTATAATAATAAGTGGTACCTGGTTGCAGGTGGGTGAGTCTTACCTGTATGACGCGATCGCTGATATCAGTGGTTCGATAGCCACCACACTTCACCCTCTGTCCATCGCTAAGGTCCGGCTGCCGGCCAAAAATGACGTAGCCGTTAGCCAAATCGCTCACGGCAAAAGCCACACCCATAGAAGTTTCAGCATAGTTCTGTAACATGGGGGCAGAGGTGATGAGGGGTGACAATTGGTCCGAGTGACTTGTGGGGTTGTTGTCAATTGATGAAGGAACTACTGATGCATCGGTAGTGAGAGGATGGTTGGCTAAACTGGCCACGCCGGCCATCATGGCTGAATGTCGTATAAAATCGCGCCTTTTCATGGTATGCATATTTAAAGCTTAGTAGGACAAAGATACTGGCTTTTTTGTATAAAGTCAAATAAAAACATTAATTTTGCAGCGTCAAAAATAGAAAAGTAAATGAAAAGAGCAATGATTTGGATGGGTGCCTTGGTGGTAGGTGCCGTGCTGGGCTGTTTGGGATGGCCTTGGCTGAATGAACTGATGGATTTTATTGCGACTGTCTATACCCGACTGTTCCAGTTACTGGCCGTGCCTACTATCGTACTGGCTGTGATGTGCACATTGGCTACATTTGGTGCACAAGGGTCGGGCAAGATTTTCAGCAGAACACTAACATACACTTTGTTAACTACGATAGCTGCTGCCATTGTGGGTGGCGTGCTTTATATGATCATTGCTCCTGCAAACTTGCCAACCGATCTTATCAGCAAAGGGGCTGGGGCTGTTGATTTGACTCCAGAGTCATCTGTCTATAGTCACATACTTCGAGTGATTCCGAATAATGTGCTGCAACCATTTCTAGAGGGCAACGTACTAGCCCTGTTAATCATGGCCTTTGCCATAGGAATCGGATTGTCGAAATTGCCCGACACCGAAAACAAACTAACGGTAGTGAAGGGCTTGCTGGGCCTACAAGAAATACTATACTTATTGATTCACTGGCTGATATGGACCTTGCCGCTAGGCATCGTGGCCTTTGCTGCTCAATTGGCTGCAGAGGTATCAGCTGGTATGGTAGCCGACTCTATCGGCAAATATGTACTGGTGATACTGGGAGGCAACCTCTCGCAGTTCTTCATTGTGCTACCGTTGTTCCTTCTGGTGAGGGGGCTGAACCCATTGCGAGTGATGAGTAAAATGCTGCCAGCTGTACTAATGGCGCTGTTTACCAAGAGTAGTGCCGCGACTTTGCCAGTGACCATGGATACTGCTGAGCATAAGTTGGGTGTCAGCCCCAAGATTGCTCGTTTTGTGTTGCCCATCTGTACCACTATCAACATGAATGGTTGTGCAGCTTTCGTACTGGTTACATCGCTGTTCGTGATGCAAAACGGGGGAATGCCGATTACCTTGAGCACCGTGACCCTATGGGTGGTGATATCGGTCATTGCAGCCATTGGCAATGCCGGTGTGCCTATGGGGTGCTACTTCTTGACGCTTTCATTGATGTCGGGTGTGGGGGCTCCAGTGGGTATTTTGGGTATCATCTTGCCTATTTATACCATATTAGATATGGTAGAAACTGCAGAGAATGTATGGTCTGACTGCTGTGTGTGTGCCATGACCGATCATGATCTAAAAAAGGAGTGACATATTTCGTTTTAGACATTGTTTTTTCGTGTTTATGACTATTTTGTAAAGTTTTTTTAATAATTATCATATCTTTGCCGTACAAAAACAAGATAAAATGATGTCTATAGTAAAAGTAATGAAAGCAACTGCATTATCGGCTGCCATCGCCTTATCAATAGGGGCTGGCGCACAAAATGTACTGACCAACCGTCAGCAGAGTTTAGTATCTATTTCTTCTTTTGGAGCCAAAGGGGATTTGAAAAATCTTAAACAGGCTTTTGACCTAGCCTTCAACGAGGGCTTTACCCAAAATGAGCTAAAGGACATTTGCTGTCAACTGTATGCTTATGCAGGTTTCCCGAGAGCCCTGAACAGTTTGTCGGCTTTGCAAACAGTAATACAGGAACGACAGACCAAGGGTTTGCCGTGCGACGAAGGTCGTACTGCTGTGATTCCTGCTGGATATGAGGCTATTCGTGAAGGAGCTAAAGTACAAACATCTTTGTTTGGACCTTACACCAACACATTCTGTCCTAACATCGACTATATGCTAAAAGCGCACCTCTTTGGTGATATTTTCGTAAGTGACTTACTAACGCATAAAGAACGTGAGCTGATTACCATCAGTATTTTGGCCAGTATAGAGGGAGTGGAACCTCAACTGAATGCTCACTTAATAGCTGCACAGAAAACGGGTATAACGAAAGAGGAGCTACATGCTTTTGTTCTGACACTGAACGATCTGGGAGATGATGCTACAGCCTTCAGGGCATTAAAATCTGTGACTTCGCTCTACAACGAGCCTGTGACCGAAGAGAATCCTGGTCTAGCATTTGAAATGGGAGAACCTAACCCCTACTCTAAGTATTTCAGTGGCAAATCATGGTTGAGCTTTATTACAACTGAAAATGAAAATATAGCTAATGTTACCTTCGAGCCTGGTTGCCGCAACAACTGGCACATTCACCATGGTGCCGGCCAAATATTAGTATGTGTTGACGGCGAAGGTTGGTACCAAGAATGGGGGCAGCCTGCCCGTGCACTGAAAGCTGGTGACATTGTGTATATCAAACCAGAGGTGAAGCATTGGCATGGAGCTAACAAAGATTGCTGGTTTCAACACCTGTCTATTGAGCACTGTAAATCATCTGAATGGCTGGAGCCTGTAAGTGATGAGGTGTACAATAATCTATAATAACAAACGTGCTAACTTACAATAAAAAAGGGGGATCAATGAAGATTGGCTCCCCTTTTTATTTCTCTTGATAGATAATTATTGGACAATGGTCTGGGGCTCTGTAGTGGGGCCATGCACTATGAGCTGGCCGTCAGGCAAGATCTCCATCTTGTCTATAAACATGACACGGCCTTTATTGGTCATAGCATCAGTCTTGGCTGTACGGCCATGATAAACGGTGTAAAGGGAACCGTCAGGCATGGTAAGCACCATATTATGGCCTGTGCAATATACTTCGCCTCCCTTATCGTTGTTGCGCTCAAGCACGGGATTATTAGCTGCCTTAATGAATGGCCCCAGAGGTGACTTACTGGTGGCATAACCCACTGCGTAGTAAGGTCCTCCATAGAAATTGGCACTATACATCATGTAGTAGATATCACCATGTTTAAAGATGTAGGAACCTTCGTTCCAACGACGATTGGCCTCACCGGCCATAGCACTTCTACTCTCCCACTCTTGTGGACCGTTTAACTCGTAAGGTGGAGAAAGCAGATGCACGGGCTCACCAATTGTGCCACTAAAATCGGGATTTATCTCAACGCCATAAATCCAACTTTCTTCTATCTCATCGTACTTGCCTTCAGCTTTCAATTGGGAAGCTAGTTCGCTTTCCACGGCATGCTTGTAGCAACAACGTGAATAATAGAGGTACACCCTGCCATCATCGGCAAAATAAAGGTTAGCATCGATAACAGGATAGCCTGGATCAAAAATGGGCTTATCTGACAATTCCTGGAACGGGCCTACCGGGCTATCACTCACTGCCACGCCAATGCGAAAGATTTCTCCCTCGTTGGTGGGATTCTCTTTCCAATTGGAGGAAAAGAGCATGTAGAACTTACCATTACGCTCATAGACCTCGGGAGCCCAAAAGCAGTCGGTAGTCCATCCCTTAGGATCAGCCTTGTAGCACTGGCCTTTCAGGTGCCAATTGGTAAGGTCCTGGCTTTCATAAACATTAAAGCCATCCATAGGACCTTCAGTAGTACCATAGGCATAGAAATAACCATTGCTGGCATACAGTATAAACGGATCTCCCATAACAACAGGTTGGCCATTGGATAACGATAAAGGATTACTTACCATCACAGGTTGGATCTTGGATCCACTGCATGCAGTGAGCAGTACAACTGAGCAAAAACAGATATACAAGTATAAATTCTTCATGTTTTAGATATTGTTGATTTATTTTAAAATACAAATATAAGTTTTATTTTTGACACCAAGACAATCATTAGGTTTTTTTTAGGCCCATTTCTCATTGTTAGTGTCAGAAAAAAACAATTATTTTGGCTTTTCTACCGATATATTTGTAATTTTGCGACATGATGAAGGTTTTCACACATATCAAATTGTCAAGTGTTCTGGGACTTATCTGTTGCATAGGGTGCTTTGTGGCCTGCGTCTTTGGAATGCATGTGAGTTATGAATCACTTGCCCCTGAAGAGCATAGCATTCGGTATGCAGATCTGGGAGCTTTGCCTCGCGGACTGTCCTCTATCGACAAACTTCTGACCGACCGATGGGCAGGCGATAGTACTGCAAGAAGCTCTATATCGAATATAATTGTCTATAATTTCAAAGGACACACCTTGTACGATGTAACTACGGGCGATCAGCACATGACTATTCCAGCCCATGTGACCGACTCCCTGCCTCCAGTCTATGAAGAAAAACCAGCAGAGGTAACTGTATGGAAGGATTCTTTGCTGCATGACGCTTTGGATTTAGAGACATATGTACTAGATTACAGGCGCATCATTGCCCGTTATGACGGACAGGTGAGTCGCATTGAATGGAATTCTTTCTACAACACACCCCTGTATATCATCAATCTAATCGGTCATGATGAGCCCATCTACATCAATGCCACTATGCGCACAGTAAAAGCGTTCTATTTAACGGAAGATGAAGTACTCTTGGGGGTACAAGATTTTTGCCAGGCAGATTCGGTGAGAGCCGAACTGATGGAACAATACGACAGCTATTATGTGGACCTTAACAAACAATTACCCTTGCCTGTGTGGAAGGCAACTGCAGGCAACTATAGCTATTATATTAATCCCAGAACAGCCAGCTATATCAGCTATGACACTTCCGACACATGGCTGTTCGTAAAGCACCATGCTTTTAACCATTTGCGATTCCTGTTATTTGCCAAGCATCCTGAACGATGGCCATTCGTACAATGGGGTGTACTGGGTCTTGGGTTACTTCTTTCTTTCATAGGTATCGTGCGGTATTTCAAAAAGCCTCAGTAGTTATAGTTCACCTGTCAACTGTTCTTCCAAAAATTCCGATGCATCGGCTACACAGTCAGGGCATTCTCTAAGGATTTTTTTTGTGCCTACGCCTTTCAACAGTTTGCATTGGGTCGCTTCATTTCGGGCTTGAAATTTTTCCATGATCTGCCGCATTTTCTTCATTGACTTTGCCTTGTCTTTGCAAGCACATCCCAAAACGATGCCAGCGCCTATCAGGGCTCCACAAGTACCTTCCATATTGCCCATACCCACGGCAAAAGCATTTCCCACATGCATGCTCGTCGCCTCATCAAGACCGGCTATATCAGCATAAGTGTGCACCACTGCCTGAGTACAGTTATGGGTTCCACAGCGTTTCTTCTCAGCGGCTATGTGTTTTCTTGTTTCCATAATCTTCATTTTTTATCTTTGGCCTGACGGGCAAATTCAAACAACGATTGTGGCAAATGGCAATAACCGGTAGGGTTCTTGTCAAGATAATCCTGATGGTATTCCTCGGCTGTATAAAAATTCTCCAACGGGCGTTTCTCTACGGCTAAGGGTTGTTGGTATTTGGATTGCTCCTCTTGGTAAACCATCTCAATGACTGGCAAGTCGGCTTTATCAGTATAATAAATACCAGTTCTGTACTGACTACCCTTATCGTGCCCCTGCTGATTGATGCTCAAGGGATCAATGGCCTTAAAATACATGCGCAAAAGGAATTCGAGTGACACTTTGGCAGGGTCGTAACTTACATGTACCGTTTCGGCAAACTGTGTCTTATCCGTACATACCTGCTCATAAGTGGGGTGCTCTATAATGCCATTGGCATAACCTACTTGAGTTTCCTTTACGCCTTCGATCTGCTTGAAATAATGCTCGGTTCCCCAGAAGCAACCTCCTGCCAGGTAAATCTGCTTTACATTTTCTGTTTCCATATTATTATCATGTTTAACCGTTAAAGACTGCGCCATGGTTGCTGCAGGCAATAACATGAGTGCTAATGCCAGCATCCTAACGGCACATCCTATGAACTTTCTTCTTTTCACCATGCTGCGAAGATACAAAAAATCGATTACTTATCAATCTACTGGCACATTTTTCTAAAAAAAGGACTTGTTTTAGTCAAAAAGCCATTATCTTTGTAATTGTAATTATGGACACATTTTTCCTTTATGATATGGTACAAAAGTGAGTTAATTATATAAAATAAGTAAATAAATAATCATTTAATAAACAAATAAACTATGAAAATTAAAAGTATTCTTGGCTTGGCGGTAGCAGCCATAATGGTAGCTTGTACTGCAGAAAAAACAACCAATGAAAATCCTATCCTGACCGTTGATGGTGGTCAGATTCAGGGTGTATTAACAGATTCTACGAATGTTATGGTTTACAAAGGCATTCCTTATGCTGCTCCTCCTGTGGGAGACCTGCGCTGGAAACGCCCGCAAGCCGTAGTGCCTTGGGAAGGTGTGAAGGTTTGCGATAAATGGGGATATGCTTCCCTGCAAGGTGACCATCAGGCCGGTGAGTTCTACACCGAAGAGTTTTATTTCGGTGGTGACCCAGAACGTAGTGAGGATTGCCTTTACCTGAATGTATGGGCTCCTGCACAAACTTTAGGGCAAACAGATGCCAAACTGCCTGTTGCCATGTGGGTACACGGTGGTGCTTACATGGGTGGCTATGGACATGAAATTACTATGGACGGCGATGCTTGGGCAACTCACGGCGTGATTCTGGTGACCATCAACTACCGCCTGGGCGTGATGGGTTTCTTATCTCATCCGTTGTTGGCCAAGGAAGACGTGGACGGTGTTTCAGGTAATTATGGTACTTGGGACCAGGTAGCTGCCTTGAAATGGATTCATAAAAATATTGCACAGTTTGGTGGCGATCCTGACAACATCATGATTTTCGGACAGAGTGCCGGTGCTGCCAGCATCAAGAACCTAGTGACATCTAACGAATCAAAGAAACTGGTGAGCAAGGCTATTATCCAGAGCATCGGCGGACTTGGTGAGGTGATTCCATCACCTGCACAGGATGTGGCTGAAAATATTGGCAAGGAGATGATGGATGATGCAGGTCTGACTACCTTGGAGGCTATGCGTGCTGCATCGCCAAAGCAACTGGATGCAGCTTTTGGCGCTTTCATGGCAAAGGGCAAAGTTCAGGGGTTGCCATTAGTTCCTCATTTGGACGGCAGATTGCTGGGCAAGTCGTTTACCGAAGCTGCTACAGACAACAGCATTGCTGATGTACCTTATATGTTGGGCTCTACCCTGGACGACATGATGCCTACCATGGGCGAGGGTATTGATGCTTTCGCAGCTGTGCGTGAAGGACAAAGCAAGCATCCTGTATTTGCTTACCGCTTCGACCGACGTTTGCCTGGTGAGCCTAACACGGCCTACCATTCATCTGAGCTGTGGTTTGTTTTCAAAACACTTAAAAACAGTCGTCGCCCTTTCACACCGGCTGACTATGACCTGGCAGACCGCATGCTGGATTACTGGACAAACTTTGCTAAATATGGCAATCCTAATGGCAAAGATGGCAATGGCGAGTGGAAACCTGATACAAAAGATAATCCATTTGTAATGCACTTGGATGTAAAATGAAAAGATTGATTGCTCTGACAATGATATGTTTGACAATAGGGGCGTTTGCGCAAAACGCCCCTATGTCACTACATTATTCACGCCCTGCCACTTTCTTTGAAGAAGCACTGGTAATTGGGAATGGAAACCTAGGTGGCATCATCTATGGGGGTACTCGCATAGATAAAGTGTCACTGAATGACATTACGTTATGGACTGGCGAACCAGAACGTGAAGTGACTACTCCTGACGCTTACAAGGCTTTGCCAGAGATACGTCAACTACTTGACCAAGAGAACTACGAAGGCGCTGAAAAGGCGATGAAAAAGTTGCAAGGTCATTATAGCGAAAATTACCAACCTTTAGGACAACTGATTATTGACTATGGTACTGAGGGAAAGTACGTTAGTGATTATCAACGTACCCTGGACATCAGTCAGGCCATAGCTTCTACTGAATATATCAAAGATGGCAATCGTGTGCAGACAGAGTATTTTGCTTCTGCCCCCGATTCAGCCATTGTCATAAAAGTAAAGGCAAGTGAGGGCATCAGTGCCCGACTGTCGTTTACTTCTCAACTGCCAGTGAGCGTTACTACTCAAGGTAATGAAATTATAGCTGAAGGCTATGCCGCTTATCTGTCATACCCTAATTATTACGGAGCAATACCCGATGACCGTAAACATTTTTATGACCCTGAACGGGGCATACATTTTCGCACCATCATCAAGGTACTGGCTCATGACGGAACTGTAAAGGGATTTCCGACGGGTGACTTGAAACTGGAAAATTGCCATGAAGCTACCATCCTGATTGTCAATGTGACAAGCTTCAATGGCTTCGACAAGGATCCTGTGCAGGAAGGCAGGCCTTACAAGGCTTTAGCCCGGAAACGGATGGATAAATTAAATGGGGTATCATACAAGAATTTGAAACAAAAGCATATAGCTGACTACAAGCAATTTTTCGACAGAATGTCGTTGTGGTTGGGCAAGACAGATGTTTCCGTCAGTGCCTTACCGACTGATGAGCAGTTATTACTATATACAGACGAGGGGGTAAAGAATCCTGAACTAGAAGTACTGTATTTCCAGTTTGCACGCTACTTGCTCATTTCTTGTTCCAGAACTCCAGGCGTACCAGCTAATTTACAAGGATTGTGGAACGAATATTTATTGCCACCGTGGAGCAGCAACTATACGACCAATATTAACCTGGAGGAAAATTACTGGGCTGCTGAAGTGACAAATTTGTCAGAGATGCATCAACCTCTGATGGATTTTATTGGCAACCTAAGCAAAACGGGACAAGAAACAGCCAAGTATTATTTCAATGTGAACAGGGGGTGGTGTCTGGCACACAACTCGGATATTTGGGCCATGACCAATCCTGTGGGTTTGAACGAGGGTGATCCTAATTGGGCCAACTGGAACATGGGTGGTGCTTGGGTGGCTACGCATATCTGGGAGCGCTATCAGTTTACGAAAAATGTAGATTTTTTGCGACAATATTACCCGTTGCTGAGGGATGCAGCCTTGTTCTGCATGGATTGGCTCATTGAGAAAAATGGTTACTTGATGACATCACCAGGCACTTCGCCCGAGAACTTATATATTACTGACAAGGGATTCAAGGGGGCTACCCTGTACGGATCGACAGCTGATTTGTCTATGATTAAGGAGTGTATGCTGGATGCCATAGCTGCAGCTAAGGTGCTAAAAGTCGACAAGCACTTACAGCAGAAGATGGAGCAGACTGTGAACCGCTTGCAGCCTTACCAAATTGATAAGCAAGGTAAATTGCAGGAATGGTACCACGACTGGCAGGATGCTGAGCCTACACATCGCCATCAATCTCATTTGTTTGGTTTGTACCCTGGTCATCACATCAGTGTGGCAGCTACTCCCGATTTAGCAAAAGCAGCTGCAAAGACGCTGGAGGTAAGAGGATTTAACACCACTGGTTGGAGTGCAGGATGGCGTGTAAACCTTTATGCCCGGCTGCAAGATAGTACCAACGCTTATAAGATTTTCCAGAGACTATTGCATTATGTAAGTCCAGATGGCTATACAGGCAAAGATGCACATAGGGGTGGTGGCACCTACCCTAACTTGCTGGACGCCCACTCTCCTTTCCAGATTGACGGCAACTTCGGTGGTTGTGCTGGTATGGCCGAAATGTTGGTACAATCAAGCATGACAGACATTTGGCTGCTTCCTGCCTTGCCTGATCAATGGAAGGAGGGCCGTATAAAAGGCATTTGTGCCAGAGGTGGGTTTGTTATTGACATGAACTGGCAAAGTGGTAAAGTAACAGCACTTACCATTCATGCACACCAAGATGGGAAGATCAAGGTGCATGTAAACGGACAAGTTAAGAACATCAAACTGAAAGCTAACCAAACAAAGATTATAAATTTATGAAAAGTGTTTATTTATTAAGCGCATGCCTGTTTGTACTGGCATCGTGTTCATCACCGAAAGAACAAAAAGAAGAAAAGGTAGAACAACCTGCCAAAATCACCGAGTTGACAGACTACCAACCTATGACCAATCCTTTACAGAAGGATAAGTTTATTCAAATCAACATTGTGGTGGGCGACATCTACAAAGCTGCTAAAGCATGGGCAGCCATTCTGGATATTCCGGTCCCAGAAGTAAGAACTAACCACTTGGAATACAAAGAAGAATTTCCTTATTTATATCGTGGCAAGCCAAGTACCTGCGACCTGCTGGTGTGCGACATAGATATGGGCAACTGGGTACTTGAGTTGCACCAGGCAGACGAGAAAGCCAGCTCTTTCCGTGAGTTTTACGATAAGCATGGCAATGGTGTACACCATTTAGGTTTTGAAGTGGGTGAACTGCGTGACGAAGTGATCAAGGAGTTATCGGACTTAGGCTTTGACACAAACCGCACTCTGGGTGTTTACACAGGTAGCAGCTGGACCATTGTTGATAGTGAGGATGTGTTAGGTGTAAACCTAAACATAAAACCAGTAAAGTAAAAGAAACATTTTCAATGGAAACGTCCCCGTGGGAAGTACCCGTGAGCTGTTTACTATGGGTAAGAAAACAGCTTTCACGACTGATAATAATAATAATATAGGTGGCAAGGGAAATCCTGTGCCACCTATTCTATTGATCTAACTTCTACTTATACTGCCAATCTTTCTACTGTTTATTTCAAAGTTTCTACCAGCTCAGCAGGAGTTACCAATTGCTGTTCGCCGGTTCCCATGTTTTTCAGTGTTACCTTGCCTTCAGCCAACTCATTCTCACCTACCAAGGCCACATATGGAATGTTATGGGCATTGGCATAACTCATCTGTTTCTTCATCTTGGAAGCGTCAGGGAAGAGCTCGGCACGTATGCCGGCTGCACGCACCTGCAACAAGGTCTGCATGGCGAAAGCGGCTTCTTGTTCGCCAAAATTGATGAACAACAACTGGGTTTCACCTACTGCCTCTTTTGGATAGAGGTCCAGTTGGTTAAGCACATCGAAAATACGGTCGGCACCAAACGAAATGCCTACACCTGATACGCCAGGCAAGCCAAATACACCCGTTAAGTTGTCGTAACGACCACCACCAGTGATACTGCCTATCTGCACATCCAATGCTTTCACTTCGAAAATGGCACCCGTGTAATAATTCAGACCACGGGCCAGGGTAAGATCCAACTCTATCTCATTCTTCAACTGGAGGTTAATCAGGGTTTTCAGAATGAATTCTGTCTCTTCTACTCCTTTCAATCCTGTTTCACTGGCAGCAAGCACGGTCTTGAGGGTAGCCAGTTTATCAGCATTGCTACCACAGAGCAAGATGATGGGCTGCAGTTTAGCAATCGACTCATCGTTCACACCTTTTTCACGCAATTCAGCATTAACATTATCAAGGCCAATCTTATCAAGCTTGTCAATAGCAACGGTAATATCAACAATTCGTTCAGCCTCACCAATAATCTCAGCTATGCCTGTCAAAATTTTACGGTTGTTAATCTTAATGCATACCCTTACGCCAAAACGATTGAACACGGTATCAACCATTTGCATAAGTTCCACCTCGTTAAGCAGAGAATCACTACCTACCACATCGGCATCGCACTGATAGAATTCACGATAACGACCTTTTTGCGGACGATCGGCACGCCATACGGGTTGAATCTGGTAACGTTTAAATGGAAAGCTAATTTCCTCACGATGCATTACCACATAGCGGGCAAAGGGCACGGTTAGGTCATAACGCAGTCCTTTCTCACAGAATTTAGCAGAGAGGTGTGCTACATCACGAGTCAACAGTTCTTCGTCAGAAATACCTCGGAAACAATCGCCCGAGTTCTGAATCTTGAACAATAGTTTATCACCCTCTTCACCATACTTACCCATAAGAGTAGAGAGGTTCTCCATGGCCGGTGTCTCTATTTGATGAAAGCCGTAAAGATGATAAACCTCACGAATGGTGTTGAAAATATAGTTACGCTTCGCCATCTCAATGGGCGAAAAATCTCTGGTGCCTTTTGGAATACTTGGTTTAACCATTTGAATGTTTAATTGATAATTAGTCTCTGCTACGACCCATGAAGATCATAATGTAGTATATGAGTGTGGCCAATGAGCCAAGAGCAGCCACCACATAGGTGTAAGCAGCCGACTTCAGTGCGTCTTTGGCATATTCATAATTCGTATAATTAGTGATACCACTGCTATTAAGCCAAACCAGAGCCCTGCGACTGGCATCGATTTCCACAGGAAGGGTAACGAAGCTAAACAAGGTGGTGGCTGCAAACATTACGATGCCTGCCAGCAAAATCTGCGGAAAGATTTCAAGCAACAAAATGCCAGCCAACAAAACCCATGTCATCCAGCGTGAAGCAAAAGAAACAATGGGTACCAATTGGCTACGCAATGAAAGTGGTGCATAGGCACGTGCATGCTGTACAGCGTGTCCGCATTCGTGGGCTGCAACAGCAGCAGCCATAATGCTATTGCTGCTATACACACCTTCACTTAGGTTTACTGTTTTATTTGTTGGGTTATAGTGGTCGGTCAGCTGACCCTCTACATGCGTTACTTTTACATCATATATACCATTATCGTGCAACATTTTCATAGCTATCTCGGCACCTGTTAGGCCTAATGTGTTGCCAATTTCGGAATATTTCTCGAACTTACGTTGCAGGTTCCACTGTACCAACCAGCTAAGGATGGCTACACCGATAAAGATAATCCATTGAATTCCTATTCCTGTTTGCATAATTGTATGAATTTAGTATTAATCTTTAAATTACTACTGCAAAAGCCGTGCCAACAATTAATCAATAGTAAGCTCCACCACGGTATCGATACCAGTGGGCACTGCCGGCAACTCCAGCAAATAGCCCTCTTTACTCTTCACCACCTTAACAGGGGTACCATCATTAAATAGCTTAGCCTTAGAGAGTTTATGGTCGATTATTGGTAAAAACAAACCCTTGTCTTGCCATTTGAGGATGTGCACAAAAAGTTTGTTTTCCTTTTGTGTAGTTACTCCCCAATCACGAGGTGTGACAAGCCCGCTACGCGTGCCATAAATGGTTTCACCATATTGGCTCATCCACTCTCCTATCTCCTTTAATCGGTTCAAAGCTGTAGCAGGCAACTGTCCGTCAGGCTGCGGTCCTATATTAAGGAGAAGATTGGCATTAAGACCTGCAGCATGCACCAACATCTGAATTAATTCCTTAGTTGACTTATAGTGCAAGTCGGTGATGTTAAATCCCCATGAATCGCTGATGGTCTGACAAGACTCCAGTGGCACTTCATTGCTCACCTCCATACCACCAGAATAGCCAGCTGTGTTCTGACCAGGCAAATCACGTTCAAAAATCTGGATATCCTCGCCTGGATTAAGGTTCTTGTGGTGGTTGTTACCCACTAAGCATGCAGGTTGTAGTCTATGTATCAAAGCATATTGCTCTTCAAGCTGCCAATTGAAGGGAACGTCATCACTGGCATGATCCCATACGCCGTCAAACCAAATGGCACCAACAGGTCCATATTGTGTGAGCAACTCGGTGAGCTGAGCATTCATGAACTGATAGTAAGAGTTCCAGTCTTGCCGGTCGGTAGGACGACCTAACTGGCGCCCAGTGTTGCCCAAAGGATAGTCAAAACGATGCCAGTCCAAATGTGAATAGTAGAAATTAAGAGTTATATCATATTTGGCACAAGCCTCAGCTAATTCCTTAATGACATCACGTTTGAAAGGAGTAGCCTCTACAATGTTAAAGCCTTCGCTAGCTTTCGAGTTGAACATGGAGAACCCGTCGTGGTGGCGCGAAGTGATGGTTATGTATTTCACACCTGCATCACAAAAAGCTTTCACCCACTCTTCTGCATTATACTTTGCCGGATAAAAACCAGCAGGCATTTTGGCATACTCCTCGTAATTGATATTACGGTTGTTCATTACCCATTCACCCTGCCCCATCATGGCATATACTCCCCAATGCAGGAAAATACCCAGCTTCTTGTCCTTGAAAGCTTCGCGAGCCTTCAAATTTTCAGCCGATGGTACATACTGTGCCATTGATAATTGGCAATGTGACATTAACAATGCCAAAGCCAGTGTGCAGTATTGAGCTATCCTCTTCATGCTAATAACTATATTAGGAGATTACTCGATATAGCGAACTATGGTCTGTTCACGGTCTGGACCTACAGAAACGATCTGAACAGGAACTCCTAACTCTTCTTCCAAAAAAGAGATATAATTATTGAATTCCTCGGGGAACTCATCTTCACTACGCATGCTGCTCATGCTAGTTTTCCAACCAGGCATTTCTACATACACAGGTTCTACTCCTTCAGAGATATCGAATGGGAAGTGATCGATTACCTCACCATCCACCTTATAAGCCACGCAAGCCTTGATGGTATCAAAATCATCGAGCACATCACTCTTCATCATAATAAGTTTAGTAACTCCATCAATCATTACTGCATATTTCAGCGCTACAAGGTCAATCCATCCGCAACGGCGTTTACGACCTGTAACTGCACCATATTCATGACCAAGGTCACGAATCTTATTGCCGACCTCATCGAACAATTCTGTAGGGAATGGACCGGCACCTACACGGGTACAGTAGGCCTTGAAGATACCATAAACATCACCTATACTGCGAGGAGAAACGCCTAAGCCTGTGCAGGCACCTGCACACACGGTATTAGATGAAGTGACAAACGGATAAGAACCGAAGTCCACATCAAGCATGGTGCCTTGTGCGCCTTCGCACAACACTGATTTACCATCGTTCAGCATTTGGTTAACAAAATGCTCACTATCGACCAGCTGGAACTGCTTGAGGTATTCAATACCATCAAACCAAGCCTTTTCTGTTTCGGTAATGTCGTAAGCAAAGTTCATGTCCTTTAATATTTGCTCATGACGAGCCTTTGCAGCTGCATATTTCTGTTCGAAGTTGTGCAGCAAATCACCCACGCGCAAACCGTTACGACTGACCTTATCGGTATAGGTCGGACCAATGCCCTTACCAGTAGTACCTACTTTTGAAGCACCTTTGGCAGCTTCGTAAGCTGCATCGAGCACACGGTGAGTGGGCATGATAAGATGGGCTTTCTTTGAAATAACAAGACGATTCTTCAGGTTATGGCCAGATTTCTCCAATGCTACTGCCTCATCCTTGAACAAAGCTGGATCAAGTACCACACCATTGCCTATAATATTCACTTTATCGCCCTGGAAAATGCCAGAGGGAATTGAACGAAGCACATATTTCTGACCTTCAAACTCGAGGGTATGACCAGCATTAGGGCCTCCTTGAAAACGCGCTACCACGTCGTAATTAGGTGTCAAGACATCTACAACTTTGCCTTTGCCTTCATCACCCCATTGTAATCCCAACAGTACATCTACTTTCATTTCTTATAATTGTTTTTGTTTATATTCTTTTTGTTCACTATATTCTTTCCGGTTTGTTTATTTACTTAGCTTTAGGGCTTCTAACTATTGATGGCTTGCCTTCAGCTTTTTTGCCTTTGGTTTTCTTGCCTTTCGCCTTCTTGTTAGTTTCTTTTTCTTCCACCTTCTCCTGAGCCCTCTTATTTGCCGCAAGCATTCTGGAAAGTTTCCACTGGCATTTGCTACACAGGCCATAGATATAAAGCGAATAGTTGATTTGCTTAAATCGAGGCAGTTTGGTACCTACAACAGCAGCCTGCAGTTGTTCGTCTTGAAATTCAGTCACCTTACCACATTGGGTGCAAATCATGTGATGATGGATTCCTTGGTTGTAGCATTTTTCAAATTGGGTGGAACTACCAAACTGGTGCTTGATGACCAAATGAGCATCCAGCAACAAGATAAGAGTGTTGTAAATAGTAGCTCTACTAACTCTGAACTTAGCGACATCCTCCATCATTGTATAAAGCGTTTCGATGCTAAAATGCCCCTTTATGGTATAAATCATATCAAGAATAGCATAACGTTCTGGTGTCTTGCGAAATTTTCTTTTCGTAAGATAATCAGTAAGCTGCTGTTTTGCTTTTTCTTTTTCCTCGATATTATTTTTTTTACCAACCATGATAAACTACTTGCTGCAACAAAGTTAACTATTTTTTATGTATTGTAAGGCCAATCATCATGAAAAATTTAAGTCAACCTCTTGAGTTACCCAATCCATCAAAGCCTTGGCTTGTGGATGAGTACTTTCTTTAAGTGGCTCTACCGCTCTACAAAGGGAAAAGGCATGCTGTTCGTTGTTGGTTATGAATTTCTTCAAAGCGGTTAACACGGCTTTACGCAAGGCATAAGAACCTGAAAGGTAAGACACCAAGGCTTGGTCGAGCAATTCATTGGCTACCCTCTCCTCCATATCGCCCTTTTTTGCTAGCAGACGAGCGATGGTTAGGAAACCACAGATTTGATACATCTCACGATCGTCTGCAATGAGCTGCAATGATTTTTGCGGTGCATAGGGCAAATACTGAAACAGATGCATACATGTCATCTCGGCTATTTCCACCGTAGGCATGCCATCTATCCAAATGTCCATTATTTCCGCATAAAAACTATCAATAGGTTGTAACATACCAGCCAGTATCTTGCACTCGCGTATGTTTTCCTTCCACAAAGCCTGCGCTAACTCGTGGTTCTTCTCATACCCTGCTGCAATCTGCTTAAGGCGAGGCAGTTCCACCCCAAAATTCAGCTTATAAGCCAAACCTTTTTCACGCATGCTGGCCGATGCCGTTCCGTTCATCGCCAAGCGAAGTTGCGTCTTAATTTCTTTTATTTGATTATTCACCATCAGAGTGTTCTGTAATCCTTACTGTAGCGCAACATTTGTTCTACATAGCTCTCTTCGTAGGTTACCTTCACATCGACAACTTTACCTGATGCATCTTTTACAAGCTCATACTTAGGATTCACAAAGCCTTTGTAAGGAGCCAAGTTTAGTTTCTTGTAGCGTTCCAACACCTCGGCATGCAAGGTTGGATCAACTTTCACACCATAGTCTTCTATTAAACGCCGAGCACCCTCATAGTCGTCCGTTGATTTGATACGTTGTACTTCTGCCAACAACTGACCAAAAAGGTCGCGCAGTTGTTGGTAGTCATTGATCTTCACATATGTCTTACCTTCTTTCTTGGTCAACTCTACCACATTGTTCGACTTTCCGTGCTCATAAACCCAGTGTGACACGAACGAACGATTGCGCATGTGCGCCTCTTCAATGTTCTTACCTGGTTCTATGCGCACCAGCTGAGTCATCAAACCATTCATCAGATAAGTATAGTACTCTGATTTATATGCATCTGCATCAGGCGTCAAGCCCAATTCAACCAATTTAGGATCTGCCAGATAATAAAGAGCAAAGAGGTCGGCACGACCTTCTTCCAATGGTGAAGAATAAGCCTTCAGACCGTCAGGATCTACGCCTGGAAGCAATTTACCCGATGCATGACCTAAGCATTCGTGCAAGTCGGTATGCAGTTCATCTGTATAGTCAGCATATTTATCAATTAAGTCGAGTTCAGCTTGGCTATAGACGAATTCTTCATTGAATCCGTTGCCATGTGCAGCCTTATTATAAGCATCAGTAATATTGCCTATGGTCACAGATTTAGAACCATGCTGCGCGCGCACCCAGTTAGAGTTGGGCAAATTAATGCCGATGGCGGTTGCAGGATAAAGGGCGCCAGAAAGGATAGATGCCGTGATAACCTTGGCAGAAACACCCTTCACATTTTCTTTCTTAAACTGCTTGTCAACAGGAGAATGATCTTCAAACCACTGTGCATTGCTACTAATGGTTTCTGTACGATGTGTGGCCTCCATATCTTTAAAGTTCACAATAGCTTCCCAAGTGCCTTTCATCCCCAAAGGGTCGTCATAAGTCTCAGTAAAACCATTGGTAAAGTCAACACGTGAGTTGAGGTCTTGTACCCACAAAATAGCATAATCATCAAACGTCTTCAAATCTCCCGTCTGATAATACTCTATTAATTTGGCAATAACAGCTTTTTGCTCAGGTGTCTCAGCCACAGTCTCTGCTTTCTGTAACCAATATACAATCTTCTCAATAGCAGGACTATAGAGGCCTCCTACTTTATAAATATCTTCATAAATCTTACCATCTTTCTTCACCAGTTTGCTATTCAATCCATAAGAAACAGGAGTTTCATCCTTAGGATCCTTCATTTTGGTGTAAAAATCTTCGGCCTCCGTTTGTGTGAGTCCTTCGTAGAAGTTAACAGCAGATGTAAGCACCAAGTCCTCACCATCGGCCTGATTAGTGCGCATCTTCAAAATGTCGGGATTGAACATGACAGGACATATAGCATCACACAATTGTTCTGGTGTTTGTCCTTCAGCCAATGGCAGATACTTGGTATCAACACCCAGCAATGCTTTTCGGAAGAAATCTTCAGAAAAACCTGGAACAAACTTTTCACTGCCATAATGATGATGTATGCCTGATGAGAACCATACGCGTTTCAAATAAAGCTCAAGGGCTTTAAAATCCTCAGAAGCACGATCGCCTTGGTAGCTTGTATAAATGGCTTCGAGTGCCCTACTGATAGTTAAGTTATACTTGCCATTTTGATCATAAAACATGTCACGCCCCCATAAGGCTGCTTCTGTAAGGTAATATACTAATTCTTTTTGTTGAAGGGACAGGTCTTCAAATCCTGGTACCCTATAACGCAATATCTGCAGGTCTGCAAATTGTTCCACTGTGTACTTAAAATTTTGAGTTGCAGGTGCCGTTTTCTGCCCGTTGCTGCTGCACCCTGTAAGCAATGCAAGAGCTGTTAACACATAAATAATCTGTTTTTTCATAATGCTTCCTATTTATATAGTGCAAAGATATGGAAAAACGGGCACACCTCATACAACTCAAAATAAAAAAAAAGCATTTTTTGTTGGTGGGAGACAAACGGAACCAGAAAAGAAAAGCAGGCCTCACATAATTTATAGAGAGCCTATTATCACCTCAAATAATTAATTCTATATGATTATCAACAAGAAAACAAAAACCATACAGCACAACAAAAAGCTATCAAATAATCCTATTACTGAAGTAATCTTTGCCGGAAAGAGCGTGGTGTTTCCCCTATAAACTTGGAGAAAGCTGAATAAAATGATTGTCGATTGGCAAAGCCCACCATCAAACCAATTTCTTCAACATTGGTATCATAATATCTTTTATCTGCGAGTAACACAACGGCTTCCTTGATTCTGTATTCGTTAATTAAGGAAGAGTAGCTCTTCTTAAAATAAGCATTCACCACAGCAGAGAGATAGCGTGTGTTGGTATGCAGTTCTTTTGCCAACTGCTTGGCTGTATAACCAGATATTTTATAGATTTTCTTAGTTTCAATAAATGACAAAATGCGCTGACTAAGGCTATTAGCCATAGCAGGACTGACCATATTTCTATAGGGAACATCTTTAAGACTTTTCTCGTCTTTTACCTCGTGAATATGTGCATGCACTCTCCTCAACTCTTTGTTCAATTTTCTTTCAGACTTCATAAGAGATTGATCAGATATGCAATTCTCTGATTTAACCATACCAAAACCTAATTTCTAATTTCTAACAACTTCGTATAATTGATTCGCAAATTAAAGACATTATTTCCAAATTTCAAACAGTTTTTTCCATTTTTTCATAAAAAACATACGTTAATTAGCATTATTTTGTCTACAAACACGTCACAAATCCATCTTGATAGGAATAGGATACTGAGAATGGTTACACTTAATAAAACCGATGGTTACGTATAATAATACTGATGGTTTCTCATAAGATGAATGGTAGTTCATAACAAGAGCACTGACTGTGCCTAGGCTTGGAACCGCTGGTTCCAAGCAACGAACTGAGAGTATCAACGTAGCAGACCAACTGTTTCAAGGCATCAAACTGCCAGTTCCAGAATGTGAAACTGACTGGAAGAAACGTAATACTGATTACCAATGCATTATTCCTTGGTGAGAAAAAAAACAATATTTTCTGTTGGATACCTAGGTAATTTATGGGATATTAAATATGGGAAAGGCATTTTCTCCCGCTAATTCCGCTTCTTCTTCCGCCAAAATAACTTAAAATGCATATATATAATTAAGATTTAGCGGAAGATCGGAAGAAGAATAGAAAAAATTTATTTACTCAAAAAAGCATCTACGCGAAGTTGAATATTCTCTTTCAACAAATCGCGATAGAGCCAAATTTCACGAGTGTGATAGCTGGTTTGGGTACCAATCAGTGGCAAAACATAGTCAGTAGCAGAATAGCCAGAGACTAACAGGTTATTAGACATTGCATCCAGCTGCACTGTCATTGTATCTTTGGCTTGTTCATGCACAGGCTTAAGTGGAGAAGGTTCAGTAATGAGTGAAGCTATTTCAGTATCAGTGCGCCAATTCACTGGGTTGATGGCTACAACATTAGAGCCTTCCTGTGCAGGATAGTTGGCATCTTCGCCACGCATGCTGTTATAGCAAATTGTAACACCCGTGTCGTCAGCCGCTTGTGCAGGGCGTATATGGGGATTGGCCGCCAAGTCTTTATCCGATATTTTTATACCAATAAGATAGGTAGCCACCATGCGTTGAAAAACAGACTCGTCCATCTCTTTCAACAATTCACGAGCTATCATAGCTCCCTGACTGAAACCTGCCAAGACAAAAGGTCTTCCATTGTTGTGATGCTCAAGGTAATAAGCAAAGGCACGACGAGCATCGTCCAACGCTATGTTGAAACGGATGGTAGCACTGTCTGATGCAAACGACTGCAATGAGCACTGACGATAATAAGGTGAATAATAATTGAGTTGGCCACTGGTAAGGGTATCAACCCCCAGCATCTCGCCGTACATAGGCTGACGAGTTTGGTCAAGATAGGTGTCTGCCAAATGACGGACTGTACCATCTGCCAACTTATAATCACCTATTTCCGTAGAAATAACATAAAACATATCAGCAGCGGCGTTACGCTCTGATAAGTACCATTGGGTAGTATCTGAATAGTCAGGTGCCTTGGGCAGAGACTTATCATCTGAGCAAGACACCCCTATTATACCACAAATCAAGATCAACAAATATCTTGTCATTATGCTTTCTCAATATAGTCAACGATCCAAGCGCCAACTTCCTTCGTGCCGTATTTAGCGCCTCCTTCTACCTGAATTTCTGGTGTTCGCACATTGGCTTCAATAGCAGCATCAACAGCTTTACGAATTAATGTTCCTTCAGCCTTGAGGTCGAAATATTCAAACATCATAGCATCTGATAGAATCTGCGCCAAAGGATTGGCAATATTCAGACCTTTCGCTTGTGGCCAAGAACCATGAACTGGCTCAAATACAGGTGTATGATCACCGGTTGATGCAGAAGGCAGCAAACCCATAGAACCACTGATGCAAGAGCTCTCGTCTGTAAGAATATCACCAAAAGTATTCTCGGTTACGATTACATCGAAGAACTTAGGTTCCTGAATCATACGCATAGAAGCATTATCTACATACATGAAATCGGTCTTTACATCAGGATACTGAGGGGCCATTTCCTGTCCTATCTGACGCCATAAACGAGAAGACGCCAACACATTAGCCTTATCAACAATAGTGAGGTGGTGATTACGCTTACGAGCATATTCGAAACCTACCTTTAAAATACGTTCAATTTCTGGACGAGAATAGAAATTAGTATCATAAGCCTTGTCATTGTCTTGGTATTTCTCACCAAAATACATACCACCTGTAAGTTCACGAATAGTGATGAAATCAGCTCCATCTACCAATTCAGCTTTCAAAGGTGACTTATGCAGCAAACTCTTAAATGTTTGCATAGGACGAATATTGGCATATAAGCCCAATTTCTTGCGCATAGCCAGCAAACCCTGCTCGGGACGCACTTTTGCAGTAGGATCGTTGTCAAACTTTGGATCACCCACAGCAGAAAACAGCACAGCATCAGCTCTCATACAAGCTTGGAAAGTTTCTTCTGGGAATGGATCACCCACTTTATCAATGGCATCAGCACCACATATGGCATATTCATATGATACTTGGTGTCCAAACTTCTTACAAACAGCGTTCATTACATCGACGCCTACCTTTGAAATCTCAGGACCGATACCATCACCGGCCAATACAGCAATCTTGAAATTCATAATCTATCTGTTTTTAATCATTATCTTCTGTTTCATACAAATCTTTGCCCGACTCATATTCTGATTCTATCATATTGAGCATTTTAATTGTAGCCTTAATAGCAGCCTCTGTCTGGTCAGCATCTAGACCGCGGGTTCTGAACTCACGGTTATCGAAATTCCATGAAATGACAGTCTGCACTAAGGCATCCGTACGTCCACCAGGAGGGATACTTACCACATAATTGGTCAGCATGGGAAATTTTCTTCCCAAAGTTTTCTTATATATATTGCGCAAAGCACGAACGAAAGCATCATACTGACCATCGCCACTGGAACTTTCCTCAAATTCCTGTCCATTAATTTCGATCTTCAACATTGCCATAGGTTTCAAGCCATATGCCAAGTTGATAACATAGCTCTTTAATTTCACCTTATCATTGGTAACTCCATGCTTTAGTACATCGGATACAATGTAGGGCAAATCCTCCGGCGTTACAAGCTCTTTCTTATCACCCAGCTCAATGATACGCTCTGTGACTTTACGCATAGACTCATCATCGAGATCAAGGCCCAACTCGTCAAGATTTTTACGAATGTTGGCCTTGCCGCTATTTTTACCTAATGCATATTCACGCTTACGGCCAAAGCGTTCTGGCAACAAATCGTTACAATATAAATTGCGTTTATTATCTCCATCGGCATGCACGCCTGCCACTTGAGTAAACACACTCTCACCTACTATTGGACGATTGGGAGCCACAGGAATACCTGCATAGGAAGCCACGATACGACTTGCCTCGTTGAGGCGACTTTCGTCAATATGGGTAACTGCATTGAAATGATCTTTCAATATGGCCTGTACACTGGCAAGAGGAGCATTGCCAGCACGTTCGCCCAGGCCATTAATAGTGGTATGCAAACCTTTACAACCGCCAAATACAGCTGCCAGGACGTTACTAACTGCCAAATCATAATCATTATGGGCATGAAAATCAAAATGGGTATTGGGGTAACGCTTCACCATCTTCTTAATGAAGTCGTATGTCTGCAATGGATTCAAAATGCCCAAAGTATCAGGCAACATAAAGCGTTTAATGCTGGTCTGGGTCAAGGCATCCATTAACGTAAACACATAGTCTGGAGAATCTTTCATGCCATTACTCCAGTCCTCTAAATACACATTAGCCTCTAAACCTTGTGATGTTGCGTATGCCAATGTGCCTTTAATGTCAGCTATATGCTCGTCAACTGTTTTCTTGAGCTGATAGGTGCAATGCTTTTCAGAGCCTTTGCACAGCATATTTATGACACGGCACCCTGTGGAATGAATCCAATCAACTGATGTATGCCCATCTATGAAGCCTAGCACCTCTACCTGATGTAAATGATGATGCCGCTCTGCCCATTCGCAAATCATAGTCACCGCCTCATGCTCTCCTTCTGAAACGCGAGCCGAAGCCACCTCAATTCGATCAACCATGACGCCATCTAATAACAGGCGGGCAATCATCAGTTTCTCGTGGGGCACAAAAGACACACCATTGGTTTGTTCGCCATCCCTCAGGGTAGTGTCCATGATTTCTACTTCACGCAGTAACTTATCTTTCATTCTTCTTCTCCCAAGCCTCAATCTTATCCTTGTTCTCCAAAAGGAAATCGATATCGTCAAGTCCGTTCATCAAACAATGTTTCTTATAAGCATTGATTTCAAACTGCTCACTCTTGCCAGTAGCCTTGTTAGTGATAGTTTGGTGAGGTAAATCTACTTCTACTTCCATCTTTGGATCAGCATTAATGGAGTCAAACAACTCTTGCAGGAATTGTTCACTCACCACTACTGGCAACACGAAGTTATTCAGTTCATTATTCTTGTGAATATCAGCAAAGAAACTACTCACAACTACACGGAAGCCATAATCTGCAATAGCCCATGCAGCATGCTCACGACTACTGCCACTACCAAAGTTTTTGCCTGCCACTAATACTACACCACCGTATTTAGGGTCGTTTAAGACAAAATTCTTGATAGGATTACCCTGCTTATCATATCGCCAATCACGAAACAGGTTCTCACCGAAACCTTTTTTATCAGTAGCTTTCAGGAAACGAGCAGGAATAATCTGGTCGGTATCTACATTCTCTAATGGAAGTGGAACACAAGTACTTGTGATAATATTGAATTTTTGTTTCATAAGGCTCTTAAATTAAAGTTCTTGGATCAGTTAACACACCTGTAACTGCAGCAGCTGCTGCTACCAATGGGCTACAAAGGATGGTACGTGAGCCAGGGCCTTGTCGTCCTTCAAAGTTACGATTGCTGGTTGACACAGCATATTTTCCAGCAGGAATCTTATCGTCATTCATGGCCAAGCATGCAGAGCATCCTGGCTGACGGATTTCAAAACCAGCTTCTTTCAATAACACATCTAGTCCTTCTTCACGAATCTGCTGATCAACAGACCAAGATCCAGGCACTAGCCATGCAGTTACGCCTTCTGCTTTTTTCTTACCCTTCACCACTGAAGCAAAAGCACGGAAATCTTCTATTCTGCCATTGGTACATGCTCCTAAGAATACATAATCAACAGGGTGTCCAACAAGTTTTTGACCTGGCTGGAATCCCATGTAATTCATTGATTTCATAAAAGAAGCTTGAGCTGCCTCGCCCATACCATCTAACGTAGGAATGCTATCGGTAATGCTCATACCCATACCTGGATTGGTTCCATAGGTAATCATTGGCTGAATATCGGCACCATCAAAATAAAGCTCTTTATCAAATACCGCATCGTCACCACTCTTTAGTGTATTCCAATATGCCAGTGCCTTATCCCATGCCTCACCGGTAGGAGCATATTCTCGCCCCTTGATATATTCAAATGTCTTTTCATCAGGTGCAATGAAACCTCCACGAGCACCCATTTCAATAGAGAGATTACAAAGTGTAAGTCGCCCTTCCATAGAAAGGTTCTTTACTACATCGCCTGCATACTCTACGAAATAACCGGTTGCGCCAGATGTGGAAATCTTTGACATAAGATACAACGCCACATCTTTTGCTGTGACACCTTTTCCTAATGAGCCTGAAATATTAATACGCATAGATTTAGGCTTCTGCTGCAAGATACACTGCGAAGCCAATACCATTTCTACCTCACTGGTACCTATGCCAAATGCCACAGCTCCCATAGCACCATGGGTAGAGGTATGAGAGTCACCACAAACAATGGTCATGCCTGGCAAACTTAAACCTCTTTCTGGACCTACCACATGAATAATGCCGTTTTTGGGATGCAACATACCGAAATGATTTAATCCAAAATCTTTTGCATTTTGTGACAAAGTATCTACCTGTTTTTTTGAAACAGGATCTTCGATAGGTTTGTCTTGATCATGTGTGGGTGTGTTATGGTCGGGCATACAGAAAATCTGATCAGGACGAAAACACTGCAAACCTCTTTGTTTCATGCTGGCAAAAGCCTGCGGGCTTGTTACCTCATGACAATACAATCTATCGATATAAAGTTGTGTGGGGCCATCTTCTACTTGTTGTACCACATGGCGATCCCAGATTTTATCAAATAAAGTATTCATATCTAATGCGTCTTATGATTTATTCTTGAACTTATTAATACAGTCGATGTAAGCCTCCACTGATGCAGTCACAATATCTGTATTAGCACCGAAGCCATAATATAAGCTTCCATCATACTCGACTTGCATGTGTACTTTACCCACATCATCACTGCCCTTACTGATGGCCTGAATAGTAAATTCTTTCAAGGTCATTTGCTTGAGAATTATTTTCTTCAAAGCCTTGATAGCTGCATCTACTGGGCCATTACCCGTAGCAGCAGCTTCAAACTTCTGACCAGAAATATCCAATCCGATACTTGCTACACTCCGTACACCCAAGCCTGTAGTAACCTGCAAGAAGTCAAGTTTAATTGAATGAGAAGCTGTACGGTCGGCACCTGCCAACATCATCACATCGTCATCTGTAATTTCTTTCTTTTTATCTGCCAAACGCAGGAAGGCTTCATATATTTGATCAACTTTCTGCTCATCAGAAACATCAACTCCCAGTACACTCATTCTATATTTCAATGCAGCACGACCACTACGTGCAGTAAGTACAATAGAATTTTCATCCAAGCCCACGTCCTTAGGATTCATGATCTCGTAGGTGTTTACATTTTTAAGCACTCCATCCTGATGAATTCCACTTGAATGAGCGAATGCATTTCTACCAACCACAGCCTTGTTCGGTTGAACAGGCATGTTCATCAAGCTGCTTACCATTCTACTTGTTGGATATATCTTAGTAGTATTGATATTGGTATCTACCCCAATGCCTTTGTGACATTTCAGAATCATTGCTATTTCTTCCAAAGAAGTATTACCTGCGCGTTCACCTATACCATTAATTGTCACTTCAACTTGGCGAGCGCCACCCAATACGCCATGCAAAGTATTAGCTGTAGCCATACCTAAGTCATTATGGCAATGCGTAGAAATAATAGCTTTATCAATACCATCTACATGTTCCTTGAGGTATTTAATTTTTTCATAATATACCGTTGGCAGGCAATATCCTGTTGTATCAGGAATATTTACTACTGTAGCTCCAGCTTTCACCACTGCTTCAACTACTCTTGCCAAGTACTCATTGTCAGTTCTGCCTGCATCTTCAGCATAGAATTCAACATCTTCTACATACCTTTTTGCATATTTAACGGCAGCCACTGCGCGTTCAATGATTTCTTCTCTATTTGAATTGAATTTATACTTGATATGTGCATCACTTGTACCAATACCAGTATGAATACGCTTATGCTTAGCATATTTCAAAGATTCTGCTGCTACATCAATATCTTTTTCAACTGCACGTGTCAACGCACAAATAGTAGGCCAAGTAACTGCTTTAGAGATTTCAATAACAGAATTAAAATCGCCTGGGCTTGAGATAGGGAAGCCAGCTTCAATAATATCAACGCCTAAAGCTTCAAGCTGTTTCGCAACCTGAATCTTCTCAACCGTGTTCAACTGGCACCCAGGTACCTGTTCGCCATCTCGCAACGTAGTGTCAAAAATAAATAATCTATCGCTCATATTTCAATATAAATAAAAAATCAACAAAAAAGAGCCTTTCACACTGTGGAAGTGAGAAAGGCTCTGTATTTATTTCTTAACAACTCATATATTTACGCACACATCTCACTTCCACTAACGCCGGCCAGTAGAATAATAATGTCACTTAGTAGAATATATGTATTGTTGATAATCATTGTCACATCCTTAAAAACGATGCAAAGTTAAAGAAAATATTATTGATGTCAAACAAAATCGTTACTTTTTTAACTATCAACGTTACATTTTTACATTCCATAAAATACATAGTATAAAAAAAAGGACAGCCTCGGTGCTTGAAAGCACCAAGACTGTCCTCGTCAAAGACGGCGGCTACCTACTCTCCCACCTTGTGGGCAGTACCATCGGCGTGGTCGGGCTTAACTTCTCTGTTCGGGATGGGAAGAGGTGGAACCCCGGCGCTATAGCCACCTGAATA
>JAIKZS010000039.1 GCA_024682035.1 Bacteroidaceae bacterium | reverse complement strand
TTCTGTGCCTCCATGCGTTGCAGCAACGGAGTTACCGTATTAGTCTCCAACAGCAAACGATGGGCTATCTCATTCACTGGCAGTCCGTCCTTTTCCCACAGCACCATGAGTACAAGATACTGTGGGTATGTAATGTCCAGTTGCTTTAGTATGGGTGTATAAGCCTGTGTAACAAGCCTTGAAGCTGTGTAAAGACGGAAACAAATTTGGTTATCAAGAAGTAACTCTTTATGCATAATTATCATCCTCTATTTAGGCAAGCATTGCTTCAATATCTTTTTCTAAATCTTTGGGTTCCGTAATAGGAGCAAAACGCTTAATAGTCTTGCCATCCTTAGCAATCAAGAACTTCGTAAAGTTCCATTTGATGTCACTCTCTTTCTCTACGCTGTCGCTAATTTTCTTGAAGAGCGCCTTAGCAGCTTTTGCTTTCAAACCTTTGTATTCTTCATCAGGTGCCTGCTCTTTCAAGAACTTGAAGATAGGATCAGCTGCAGCACCATTAACGTCAATTTTCTTCATGATCTGGAAGGTAACGCCATAATTCAGCTGGCAAAATTCTTCAATTTGTCCGTCTGTGCCAGGATCCTGCTCCTTGAACTGATTGCAAGGGAATCCAATAATCACCAGTCCTTTATCTTTATATAACTGGTTCAGTTTTTCCAGTCCGGCAAACTGAGGTGTTAATCCACATTTACTAGCTGTATTAACTATCAGCAATACTTTACCCATAAATTGAGAGAAATCAATCTCTTTACCTTTGCTCGTGAGAGCCTTGAAATCATAAATCATCATATTATACTCCTTTCTATTGTTTGACATTATTCTTAGCTCAAGCAACTAATTTCTGTCGCTCGCGATGCAAATATAAAGAGTATATTTTATATCGCAAGCGATTTACTTTTACTTTTAAGATTATTTAAGTAAAGTCGCACGCGATATAATTCGCCAAAGACTATTTGCTGAGCTGCATCCCCAAGAATACAGCAAGGATGCCTATCGTCACGCTGATGCCAACATAGAGTGCCATGAGCAATGCATCACCAGTTTTCATCATCGATAGCGATTCGTTGGCAAAGGTACTGAATGTGGTGAAGCCTCCGCAGAAACCAGTTACCAAGAGTAGTCGCATTTCTGGCGACAAACATCCTTTCGCTGACATGCCTACAAGTAAACCTATGAGCAATGAGCCTATTATATTCACCGTCAGCGTTCCCCAAGGGAAAGCTCCTGTAAGCCATCTTGAAATAAGGTAGCGACCGGCAGAGCCTACGGCTCCACCCAATGCTACCAACAGTATATTTCTAATTGTCTCCATCGCTAATTCGTAAGTCCTTTTGTTTCAGCCATTGCATTGGCAAGACTGCATCACATGATTAAAATGGATGCGAAGATAGCAAATAATTGAGATAAAACAAATACCTCACCATAAATGTTTAATCGGTTTTGGGATTCGCATAAGCCGAAGCCGACAAGAGGTTCTCAAAACTATCCATATTGAAATGGAAATCAGGATAACGATACAATGGAAAACGAGGCTCTGTTTGGCTCTCCGTATAGTACCAAATCGTTGCGTAGTCCTTAGGATCTTCGCCCATGGTAACCAATTGTCGCAAATAAGAAGCAATGGAACGATTCTCTAAGATGTTCACCTTCCCAATGCGATGAATCACAGGACTATGTAGGCGGTTAGGATCATGGTCGAATTGCAAGATGCGTCGCCCATCGGGTGCAAAACCTATGAGTTGGAAGGTCATGCTCTTTCCAATAGCTGGTAAATTCAGCACATTGCGGTCGGTAGCTACCACAGACCGCTTTTGTGTGCGCAGGTAACGGCGCAATACCGCACCAGGGTCAGGAGCACTTGTCAGCGAAGTTGCCAGCGTATCTGCTTCAGTGGCAGAGAGCACCGCAAATTTCTTCTCTTCTTCGCTTTCCTGAGCAGAGCGGGCATTGGGGGCAAATACGGCACTGTTTTCTTCAAATCCCTTTACAGTAAAAGTGTAATATCCCACCATGCCTATTTGCGACAAGACCTCACGCAGTTTCATCGAGTGTCCTCGTCGGGAAGAGGCCACATTAAATACCTGCTGGTTATCTACAATCCATCCGGCCGACAAGAGTTTTTTTACTGCCTTTTCGGCCTCTGGCGTTACTTCAAGCGGTGACTGGAAATGAGTTTGAATGATAAACTGTCTGACACCCACCGTTGAGGCTTTCTCCCTGAAATCTCTTAAAATTTCAACCAGCTCGTCATCAATACGCATAGGCAAATAAGCAGGAAGTCGTGTGCCCAGACGGACGCGCTGTAGTTCGGCAAACTTCTTTCCCTCAGGGCGTAGTGAGTTAGCTTTGTGCTTACGGGCTGCCATTTGGAAAACGGCCTCTAAGATATTTTTCAGCGTTTTGTTACGGCTCATCAGCGCGTCACCCCCAGTTATAAGAATGTCGCGTAACAAAGGATCATGTTCAAAATATTGCATCAATCGTTGTAGCTTCTTAGGCCATGAGTCATGTGGCAGCAATTCTGTCAAATCAAAATTCAGGCGTTTGCTTTGAAAGCCATACATGCGTTGGCAAGAAGCACACAATCCACCACAAGCCCTGCCCATGGTGTCAGGGATGAGGATGGCCACTTCAGGGTAGCGGCGATGTACGTTCTCTCCCTCTGGTACCATCCAACCTGCCGCATTGGGTTGGCCGGGCACTACTACATCTTCACGTTCCCAAGCCTTGATGTTGCCGAAATTCTTTACCAGTTCTGGAGAATAAAAAATATAACTGCGAATAGAAGTATCATCAAATCTTCTTTCAGGATCAATCAATGATAGATAATAAGGCGTTACGAAAAATGGTATCCCTTTTTTCCGGGCACTGCGCATCAGGAACATTGTCTCAGCCGATAATGTTTTTCCCATGAAAAGATTTATTTCAGTAGGCGTCTTCAAGGCCATGCGTAATTGAAAACGCTCGTCGTACCACCACTGACTTACTTGCTGGTACTTTTCTTCGTAGGTCATATTGTATTCAAAATGAAAACGCTGACTATGAGCATGCTCTATTTTTTCAACCAGCAAGTGTAACATGCGCTCACGATTTTCTTTGCGAATGGCAATCACCTCTTCATCCAATCCTGACGACCACCGCTCCGTGAGATGGCGTATTTTCTTTTCTGAAGGAAGGTCAGCTGTTTTTCCTGCAAGTTGGTATAATTGCATGAACAGATCTATGTAAAGGTCAGTACCTGCAGAAGGGTCTGCCTCGTGTCGTAAAAACTTATACAATTGTTCGATGGTGCAAAGCGTAATATCTTCATTTCTTGACCATTCGTGAATAGTCTTTCCCTCGTTTTCCAGCAATTTTTCGAATACAACTTTTGCTTTTCCCGCTGGAATAATATTTAACCAATTTGAAAAAATAGAATAAAAGTGTTGAAAGTCTGTAGCCTCATCGGCCATTTGTTTGATTTCTGGAAAGTTTTTCTCATAGGCATTTTCTAACTGCATTAATGTAAATGATAGTAATTGGTTTTGCTTCATATTTCTATATTTTATTTGATTCATAAAAAACACGTGACTTCCGCGTGTTAAATTCCTTTGTATTCAGGGTGGTAAATAAAGATTATCCTCGGATTAGATGTGGAGTGTAATATCCGATTATAAGTGGTTTTTACAAAAATAGTAAGAATAAATTAAAATTCAAAATTCAAATAATTCATTAAAATCATAATTTTAATATTTTAACAACTTCAATCACTGTTTTTTTCTCAAATGATTAATGGCGTTTTTATTCTTTTACCCCTAGATTTCGATTTGCCAAAAGATAGCCAATTGATAAAAAAAACATTATTTTTGTTGATGGAAAATCATTAACTTTGTAACCTCTATTTAATAATAAGTAATTATGATGTGTTTGAAAAAATCTATTTTAATGGCTTTTGCCAGCTTATTGGTTGCTTGCGGAAGCGGTAATTCAGTGTTAAATATCGAGGGTGGTAAAGTATCGGGCATCCCATCAGTAGAGCCAGGCGTAACGGTGTTCAAAGGCATTCCATACGCAGCAGCTCCAGTGGGTGACTTGAGATGGAAAAGACCTCAACCTGTAACGCCTTGGGATACAGTAATGATAGCCGACCATTTTGGAAAATCAGCTATTCAAGGTGGAAGAACTCCTGGATCTTTCTATTACAAAGAATTCCAACTATCTGGTCCTATACAAGTTGACGAAGACTGCTTGTTCTTAAATGTATGGGCCCCAACCTCCTCTTTGGGCAAGGATGCCAAACTGCCTGTTGCCATGTGGGTACATGGAGGCGCTTATATGGGCGGTTGTGGCAATGACGACGCCTTCGATGGTGATGCTTGGGCCAAACGAGGTGTCATTCTGGTAACCATCAACTACCGATTGGGCATCATGGGATTCCTCTCACACGAGGGACTCTCGGCTCAAGAGTCTGATCATGCTTCAGGCAATTATGGCACATACGACCAGGTGGCTGCCCTTGCTTGGGTCAAGAATAACATCGCCCAATTTGGTGGAGATCCTGACAATATCACTGTTTTCGGACAAAGTGCCGGTGCTGCCAGTATCAAGAATTTAGTATCTTCTCCCTTGTCAAAGGGTATGATTAATCGTGCCATTATTCAGAGTGGTGGCGGACTCGGTAGGTTTATCGATACCAACAACACCCAATCCATGCTTGATTCCATTGGCAAGAGCATCATGGACGATGCTGGACTCACTACCGTTGAGGCGATGCGTAAGGCTTCTGTACAACAGATTCTCGATGCAGCGAAAGACAGAAGTTCAATGACCCTTTGCTCTCCTCACAACGATCCTACATTGATACCAGAAACATTTGACGATGCTACTTACAATAACCATCTGGCCGATGTGGAATACATGATAGGTTGCAATGGTGACGACATGGGTGATATGCGTCCAGGCATTGAACGCTTTGCTGTGGTGCGCGACTCATTGGGCAATAAACCTGTTTATACTTACTACTTCGACCGTAAGTTGCCAGGTGATGATGCTGGCGCTTTCCATTCGGCAGAATTATGGTATATGTTTAATACCCTGGGGCGTAGTTGGCGACCATTTACGGAAGCCGACTATGCTTTGAGTGAGCAGATGATGGACTATTGGACCAATTTTGCCAAGTATGGCAATCCTAATGGCAAAGATGTTGACGGCGATTGGAAACCCTGCACCAAAGCCAGTCCTTATCTACAGCTGCTGAATGTTCAATGATGCCTGCTTAGCAATACAGATTCACTATATAATAATAATGAGCTCGGTATTCCACCGGGCTCATTGTTTTATAGTTCGTCTGTTTTTTCTCTTCTTACAATACAGGGCTTTAGAAAAAATAGGGAAGTTGAATGTCAGATAGTTATTTGCCGAGAAAAACGCTGGGAGGAATTCCTTCTACCTTTTTGAACAATCGAGTGAAATGATGCGGAAATTCGAATCCGAGCATACGCGATGTTTCACTGATATTATGCCCTTGCATCAACAAACTCTTACCAATATTAATAATATAAGTATGTATGTGGCCGATGGCAGTCGTTCCTGTAGTACGACGAATTAAGTCACCAAAATAGTGAGGCGAGTAATTCATATTACTTGCGCAATAAGCCACCGTTGGCAAGCCCAGCTGGTATTGTTTGCCCTCGAAATAATATTGTTCAAGCAGGGCGTTAAACCGCTTTAGTACATCTTTGGTGTCTTTGTTTTCCTCTGATATTTGCCGCAAATAAATACGATTACAATATTCCATGAGCAATCGCAGGTACCCCCTTAGTATATTGCGAAACACGACAGAGTCATGACTACCAATCATCTCTTTTTGTAATTGTGTCAGCAATTGAGTGATAGCAATCCATTCCGACGGTTCCATGCGCATCGAATCTGTATAGAAATAAGAGAAGAATGGGTAATCACGCATCCTCATCTCCAAATCTGTATTGTGTATCAGTTCGGGCGACCATAATATAGCCCATCCTCTGATCATCAGCAGTTCGCCAGTATCCTCACCACCACCCAGTTGTCCGGGGGCCACCGCAATAATGGAGCCATCGCTCACTTGTATGGGCCGTGTTCCGTAACTCAGATTCTTAGGAAACTCGCGTTGAATGAACAAACCATAAACGCCATAGTTGTTCAGACTGTTATGAATGGGTGACACATCATCATAATGAATAATACTCAGCAGTGGATGCAATTCAGGTGCACCCACATGGTGCGCATAAACATTGGGATTATCAACCTTCAGTATCTTTTTCATGTCACAAAAGTAACCATTATTCCATAAAAATAAGAATAAATGGTAGGTAAATTTGTTAAAATTATCGGTATTCTGCAAAATTGGTAAATATTCATGCTTTTTGTGTTGCATCTGTTTGGGTTATTGTCCGTAATTTTGCAGCGTAGTTAAATATTAAACAAAAAATAAATTAATCCAATTACACAGATGATTAGAATGAAAAAATTAATTGTATTAGCCATGCTTACTCTTGGAGTGTTTTCGGCATGCAACAATGAAAATAGACAAAATGAAAAAGATATGACGACTTTACAATTGACACAAGAATGGGACAAGACCTTCCCTAAGAGTGAAAAAGTAAATCACAAGAAGGTTACCTTTAAGAACCGTTATGGTATTGAATTGGCTGCTGATATGTACACCCCTGTAAATGTTACAGGAAAATTGGCCGCCATTGCCGTGAGTGGCCCTTTCGGTGCTGTTAAAGAACAGTCAAGCGGTCTTTATGCCCAGCACATGGCAGAGCAAGGATTCCTGACAATCGCTTTCGATCCTTCTTATACAGGAGAGAGTGGGGGTGAACCTCGCCGTATGGCATCGCCTGACATCAATACCGAGGATTTCCTCGCTGCTGTAGATTTCCTTTCTGTACAGGACAATGTTGATGCTGAGCGCATTGGCATCCTTGGCATTTGTGGCTTTGGCGGTATGGCTGTCAACGCTGCTGCCATCGACCCTCGCATCAAAGCAACAGTAGCATCCACCATGTACGATATGTCAAAGGTGAATGTGGAAGGATATTTTCAAAGTGAAGACACTCCCCAGCAGCGCATGGAAAAACGCAAGGCCATAGCAACTCAGCGCACAGCAGACTTTAAGGCTGGTACCTACCTGCGTGCTGGTGGCGTTGTTGATCCACTGCCAGACGATGCACCTTGGTTTGTCAAAGACTACTATAGTTATTACAAAACGCCGCGTGGCTACCACGATCGCAGCGGTAATTCCAATGACGGCTGGAATGTAATAGGTTGCCAGTCGTTCTTGAACCAGCCATTGCTGGCTTGGGCCCACGAAATAGAGACCCCCGTACTCCTTATTCACGGCGAAAAAGCCCACTCACGCTACTTCTCAGAGTATGCTTTCGAAAAGATGACAGGCAAGCAGGTAGTAGGCGAGAGTGCCAAAGAAGGCAATAAGGAAATGCTGATTATTCCAGGCGCATCGCATGTTGACCTTTACGACGATGAGGCGGGTGTGATCCCCTTTGATAAGATAAGAACCTTTTTTACTGATAATTTGTAATAAGTTGTTTTGCCCCGTCTTCGCGAATCTTTTGCAAGGCGGGGCTTTTTTTGCAGATAAAGAGCAGATAAAGTCCTAAGTCTGGATGAATTTGTCTGTTTTGCAAGTCATGCATCACCTCCAACGATTCTTCCAATCGTGAGAACATTAGAAAATTTATGCCGATATTCTTAGTGATATAAAGACAAAATGTGTAGATTTGTCAAGAATAATCGCTAAAAATTGGACGCATATGATGAATAAACGCTCACTATTCCTGTTTGGCTGTTTGTTATGCAGCCTTACAACGATGGCGCAGACGCCTGTTTCATGGACTGCCGACAATGGTAACGGCACATTTACCAACCCTCTGTTTTATGATGAGTTTTCTGATCCCGACATTTTGCGGGTAGGCGATGACTACTATTTGGCAGGTACCACGATGCACGCTGTACCCGGCCTGGTCATTCTGCATAGCAAAGACTTGGTCAACTGGGAGAATGTAAGCTATTGCTTCGACCGTTTCGATTTCCCCGACGACCGCTTTTCCTTGAAGAACCACCAGGAAATTTACGGACAAGGCATCTGGGCACCTTGCATCCGATATGCCAATGGCCAATTCTATGTGTTCTCCAATGTCAATGGCAAAGGACTGCAATGCTATACTTCCAAGAACATTGAAGGCCCCTGGCAGCACCATAACATGAAAGGCAACATCTACGACTTGGGTGTTCTTTTCGACGACGATGGCAAGGTATATGCCATTCATGGTTACGGAACGGTTAAGTGTACCGAACTGGAACCCGACATGAGTGGTCCCAAAGAAGGAACCGAGCGCGTCATTATTCCTGAAGGCAATGGCGTGGGCGAGGGGCACCACATGTATAAGATTAATGGCATGTACTACCTTATTTCTACCGATTACCGTCCCAACGGCCGTACCCTTTGCTCACGCTCCAAAAGCATCTGGGGCCCTTACGAGACACGCGTCATTACGGCCGACGAAACCTATGGTTATCATGCAGCTTCGCTGACGCAGGTACCTCCAGGCGAACCCTATCGCATCGGGCAAGATGGCACGAAGTTCGCATTGGGACCGGTAGATAAAGATGCCACAGCCGCTACCAATGCCCATCAGGGGGGCATCGTGCAAGCCACAGACGGCACATGGTGGGCACTCTTCATGCAAGATTTTCATAGTATAGGTCGCACCGTTTGCCTCATGCCCATGACTTGGGAAGATGGTTGGCCCATGGTGGGCTTTAAAGGCAACTTTGGACGCGCGCCACGCACCTGGTTCAAGCCTGGCACCCAACTGGGCGTTTATGTTGACGGACAAAAACCTGTGAGTCAGCCCCATGCTCCCTATGTGCGCTCAGACAATTTCGATGGCAAAGCGTTGGGCCGTGTATGGCAATGGAACCACAACCCTGACGATAAGATGTGGAGTTTGAAGAACGGACGCCTGCGCCTCCAGTCCATGCCTGCCGAGCAACTGATGTGGGCCCGCAACACACTAACCCAGCGTGTCATTGGTCCCCAAAGCATAACCACTGTTGAAATGTATGTCCAAGGCATGAAAGATGGCGACATCTGCGGTTTGGGCAACATCAATGTCCCCTGTTCTTGGATAGGACTGGTGAAGAACGGTCAGCAACTCATCCTTCGCTGCTTCGAACAACTGACCAACGATACCATCGACACGCCTGTTACGCTTGACCATGATAAGATTTGGTTGCGCAGCATTGGCGATTACGACCATGACCAGGCCCAATATGCTTATAGTACCGACGGGCAACATTTCCAGACATTGGGCCGCATGATGCCACTCAGTTACCAGCTCATCTCCTTCCAGGGCTCCCGCCATGCCCTCTTTGCCTATAATATCAATGGAAATAAGGGCGGTTATGCCGAGTTCGATCACTTTACCGTAGAAGAACCCTGTGCCAACCGTTCCCAAAATATTCCTTTCGGAAAGACCTTCCGCATCATCAACAAGGCCACTGGTCGTCCTGCCATCTGCGATATGCACGGACTACTGTATGACACCCGTGCCGACGACAACAGACCGATTACCCAGTTCCAGCTCATTGATCGCGGTCAGGGCATGGTGTCCATCAAGTGTGCCGATGGCCGTTACATCAAAGTCTATGGCGAAGGCCTTCCTGGCGATGTCCGTTTCACTACCCAGTCAGATGAGGCTGAATGCTTCCTCTGGCAAGACTATCTGGACCATGACTTCATGCTCTATTCTTTGCGAAACCATCGCTACATCGGCAAGAGTCCTACAACCGGAAGTCCCTATTCCATGGACTACCCTGGGCCCGATCCAGCCCGTCGCAACGGTGCCGTACTGCAATGGGAGGAAGTCAAATAGATAAAACACCTTTCTTTTTCATGCATTTTTATGAAAATTTGATTATCTTTACCGCTGTACAAGCATGGTTGAATGAGTATGAATAGAATTGAGCAAGATAAACAAACCGCCCAAAAGACCCCTAAAGAAGCCATTACCTCTATCTTTCAAAAAGTAAAGCATTGGCTTCAATCGTTGTCTTTCCGGACAGGTGCCATTGTTTTGCTCTGTTGCATACCCTTTTATATTTTGTCGTTTGCCCAAATGCTGCTACCCATCAGTGTGACTGCCAAAGGCATTTTGTGGACAGTCCTTTTCGGATTGGCCAAAACCTGTCAGTATGGAGGTCTTACCATTCTCGGCGTCGAGGGCTATAAACGGCTGAAAAGTAAATTCAAGAAAAATAAATAGAATTTAAATATGTTTGCATATGAAAGAATTAGTCAAATTATTTAGAACAAAAATGATGCTTGTCGTCAGCATTGTCATGGCATCCCTGATAGTATCTTGTTCCACCATGACCACGGCCGAACGCGAAGCGAAAAATGCTAAACGGGCCCAATATGTGGCCAAGGTGCTTGACAACCGACACTATAAGATAGATGTCAGCATGATGAACTCAGCCATGGCAGGTTCCACGATCATGACGAGCGATTGGTCATTGGCCGTCAGAGGTGATACCTTGTTCTCCTATCTGCCCTATGTAGGCCGAGCCTACGAAGCCTCTTATGGCACCACCAAAGGACTGAACTTTACTGCTCCCATTCTGTCCTATCAAGACAATGGCTTTGTAAAAGGTAAGCGTGTCATACTCTTGAGCGCAAAAAGCGATGAAGATACCTTCCAGTACCGTCTGGAGATATTGGACAACGGCAGCACCTCCATCAATGTCATAGCCCGCAAGCGAGAAAACATCAATTTCTCGGGCGATATTGCACCAGAATAGTGCCATTGCCGTTCTATCAAAACTGTTCCCTGCTTGGGCCATTCACCTGACCGGCCCATCCACAAAAAAGGGGCTGTCTCCCGTCATCTAAGCAGATGAACAGAGGCAGCCCCTCCTATATAAACCGAGAATTTATTGACCGAACTTATAGCCCAGGGTAAACACAAATGACTGGTTGCGTACTTTATCAGCACCACTAATGATACTGGTCACGCCAATGTTGTAGCGAGCATCCAGTGTGATGTTGCTGAATTCGTATGACAAACCAACAGGGATAGACAAGTCGAAAGTATTCAGCTTAACGCCTGTCTCCAGGTAGATAAGACTCAATATTTCATCTACATCCACCTCCACACCATTCTGTCTTGCTTTCGCCTTTACTTTAAAAGCAGGCTGCAAACCAGCTTTCAAGGCCAAGCCAGGCAATATGTAGTAATTGGCAGTAATAGGAATTGTACCATAATAAAGATCCATCTTAATATCACTGCTTTTTGCATTTGACACAACATCTCTGTAAGTGCTACCTTGCGTAGTAAACAACAAACCTCCAGCTATACTCAACTGATCAGTGAAGAACTGTTCGAATTCCACACCCAAAGCAACATTTGTTTTCCACTTATCACCATCAGAAAGGTTTGATACAGTCGCACCTATTCTGGGCTGTATAAAGAAATCTCCTTCATCATGCTGTGCCTGCACAGTCAATGTAAATGCCATCAAGGCTATCAAAGTAAATAATTTTTTCATAACTTTTTGAATTGATTATTTTTGCAAATTTATATAAAAATTGTGAAATTTCTCATATTTCAAGAAAAAAGTGCAAATAATTTTCTTAGGTCCTTATGCCAAAAGCTATCTATGCGAAGCAGAAAAAGATTAAACCCAACGAGACTCTTTCCATAAGTGATGATAATAATACATTTGGCGGAAAAATCTTTTTTTTCCCGAAGAAATGACCTACATTTGTAGCCAAATAATAAGATTAACAAATATAAATATGTCAAGGACTATACAAATGAAGAGGCGTAGCATGCTGACCATGACCCTGCTGTTCACCCTATTCTGTGGGTCAGTCATGTTGACATCATGCGCTAAAGATGAAGAAGTGATCCCCCCAATAGAAGAGGAATACTTCAAGTCTTGGAATAATTGCGAGGCACTTACCGCCTTGAAGGAATATGTAGAAGATGTAACCAATCCATCATCATCCCACTTTATCAACGTAGAAGACCGCATTGCCACATTCGATATGGATGGCACCTTCGTAGGCGAACTTTGTCCTACCTATTTTGAATACAACATGCTGGAATATCGAGTGCTGGACGACCCATCCTATCGTGACAAAGCCCCTGATGATGTGCGAGAAGTAGCGCAGAATATTCGTGATTTTGTGCGAAACGGCACCCCCCTTCCCAGTCATTTCGACATGATCCACGCCCGTGCTGCCGCCAAAGCCTATGCTGGCATGACCATCGACCAGTTCGATGCTTATGTGAAAGATTATGGCGCTAAGCCTGCCAACGGCTTCAAGGGGTTGACCAATGGTGGTGCGTTCTATCAGCCCATGCTCGAGGTGTTTGACTATCTGGAAGATAATGGTTTTACGTATTATGTTGTTTCAGGCTCCGACCGCTTTATTTGTCGCTCATTGGTTGAGTCGATAGGCATCGCCCCCAATCGAGTGATTGGTATGGACGTCAGACTCGTATCACGCAACCAAGCCGATCAGGAAGGCGTCAACTACACCATGGCTAAAGAAGAAGACTTGGTACGCACAGACAGTCTTCTTATCAAGAACCTGAAGACCAACAAAGTGTTACAGATATCACAAGAGATTGGCAAAGTGCCCGTTCTCTCGTTCGGCAATAGCGGGGGTGACTGCTCCATGCACAATTACTGTCTGAGTAACAAACTGCCCTGTGCAGCCTTCATGCTCATAGCCGACGACGATGCTCGCGACCATGCCAATCCCGAAAAAGCCCTCAAGTTAGGCGAGCAATGGAAGGAGGCAGGCTATCATGTCATCTCTATGAAAAACGATTTCGTAACCATTTATGGGCCCGATGTGGAGAAAGTTGATTTTAACTTTGAATAATTTATTATAAACAAAAAAAAGAGGAGGGCGCATTTCCGAAGTCCACTTACTGATATTGACTATCATAAGTGGCCGAATAGGCGCGATATTTATTATGAAAAAATGGTATCACATGATCATGGCTAAGTACTTCAAGTATGGGTTTCCCATTGTCTTGATGCTGCAGGTAGCTTTGTTTACCCTTAGCTCTTGTCAGACAACCGACTTACAATCACCATCATCTGGCACGACTGATCAGTCACAAATAGCTGCCATTGTCGATAAAGTGTGGGCCTACAGTCAGGAGCACCCCGACGGATTTACGCTCGATATTCGCTCGTTCACCGAGCCAACCGAAGGAATTGCGGTCAGTTATGCAGCCACCCAGAATAGTCATTCCCTCGCCCAACTCCCTCAGGTAGTCGAGCATGCCTGGTTGCACGACGGTTATGTAGGAGGATGGTACAACACTGAGGATGACAGCTATTACTTTGACAGCACCGTACTATTTCCTGAAAACGAACAAGGATCTGCCATCCGCTTTGGCAAAGAAAACGGTCAATACTCCGTCTTCATACTCTCCAGTCTGGCCGACATCCCACTCGATGGCAAGGCCGCTGCCATCGTAGAGAGAGGCACCTTGCTGGTAGGCACCACTGGCGACTATCGTCCATTGTCTTATCTCGACGATGGTACCTACTGGGGATTTGGCATAGAAGTAGCCCAACACATTGCGACCTGCTTGGGCGTGAAAGCCGAGTTTGTCAAGACTTCATGGCCCACGCTCACAGCCGATGTACAGGCTGACCCTCAGACCTTTGACCTGGCCATTGGGGGCATCACCATTACCGATGCCCGATGTGAGACGATGCTCATGAGCGACGGCTATCTGGCCAACGGCAAAACCATCCTTTGCAGAGCCTCCGATGCCGAACGTTTCCAATCACTGGCCGACATCGATAAGCCTGAAGTCCGTGTGATGGTCAATCCCGGCGGACTGAACGAGAAGTTTGCCAACGAGCACCTGACCCATGCCAATATTATCGTACACCAGCAGAACGAAGAAATCCCCTCGTTGGTGGCAGAGGGAGCAGCCGATGTAATGATAACGGAGATAACAGAAGCCCCTTATTATGTGCGCACCGACTCCCGTTTGGCAGCTCCGCTTTTGCAACAGCCTTTCACCCATGGCGAGATAGGCGTCTTGATGCAGCAAGGTCAAGAAGACTTATTGCAGTTGGTCAACAATACCCTGCAGCGTATGAAAGCCGACGGGACCCTCCGTCAGCTGCATGAAAAATATGGATTGGTATATGCCTATTGAACCAGGCATCCCTCATGTTTATCCCATTTTTTGACTCTGAAGACTTGTTTCACGCATCCAAGCCGCCACAGTCAGTCCCTTTAATTGCTTGAAAGACACGGTAAAAGTCGTGTAACTTTTGTATCCACATTTGTAAGCCAGTTCACCAGCCGTGATAACTTGGTTAGCTCGCACGCTCTTCTGGTAAAGACGCATAAAATGCTCAATGCGCAACCCATTGATGTAAGCATTATAAGTCGTTCCCTGCTGAGCAAAATAATTGCTCAGGTAAGTCCTGTTAGTGCCAATCAGTTTGGCCAGATGTGAAAGCGACAAATCGTGGCGCAGATAATATTGACCCTCTACACAATGGTGTTGTAACAACGATTCTATTTTGTTGTAAACAGGTGCCATCGTAACCGTCACATTCTCTGTAGGCTCCACCGTTTCAGCAGCAGGCTCCTCGAGGGTTTGCAGCGTTTCCACACGCCACACCAAAATGCATATCAGAATGATATCCGACACTTCCAGGATGATGTCGAAGATAAAGAAATCATTGGCGAAATTGTAACTGATGACAGACATCATGAAAGCCGCTATCACGATGAAAGTCTGCCACACCTCCTTATGCTCCAGGTCAGCATAGTTCTCACGCAGCCACCGTCCATACTGCCTCAGGGCATGCACCATGAAGATGGCGATGCAAAGGGTGATGATGATAGTCTGAAGTAGGATAATGAAAGACATTCTGGAACCCAGAAAATAGGCCGACACCAGACAAGAGAGGGACATTGCCACCAGGATGGCAACAGGCCATATCGGTCGCCGACGATCCTGCAGCATGTACACCATGGTGCCCACCATGGTAGGCAACGAAGTTAAAATATCAAGAGCACCAATGATCAGCGTTTTATAAAAAAAGTTACTATCATTTTGTTCAAAAAACATGTACATCCACCACAGATGCCCCAGCACCAACGATGCAAAGAAAGCAGCTGTCCA
>JAIKZS010000014.1 GCA_024682035.1 Bacteroidaceae bacterium | reverse complement strand
AAATCTTCTCCATGGCCTGCTCAAGGTCGGCAATGATGTCACTGACATTCTCGATGCCCACAGAGAGGCGAATCAGGTCGGGAGCCACACCTGCCTCACGCAGCTGTTCGTCGCTGAGCTGGCGGTGGGTATGACTGGCTGGATGCAGCACACAGGTGCGGGCATCGGCCACATGGGTAACAATGGCTACAAAGTCGAGGGCATCCATGAAACGCACGGCATCTGCACGGGTGCCTTTCAAACCGAAGGCTATGACACCGCAAGAACCATTGGGCAGGTACTTCTGGGCCAGTTTGTAGTATTTGTTGCCAGGCAGACTGCAATAGTTCACCCAGGCTACCTTGGGATTGTTCTTTAACCATTGGGCTACTATCATGGCATTCTCGCAATGACGGGCTACGCGCAGGTGCAGAGTCTCCAGTCCTAAGTTGAGCAGGAAACAGTTTTGAGGTCCTGGAATAGAACCTAAGTCGCGCATGAGCTGACTGACGATCTTGGTGATGTAGGCTTTCTTGCCAAAGGCCTTGGTATAGGTGAGTCCGTGATAGCTCTCATCGGGGGTGGTCAAACCGGGGAACTTGTCGGCATAAGCTTCCCAGTCGAAGTTACCACTGTCGATCACGGCACCGCCTACCTGGGTGGCATGACCGTCCATATACTTGGTGGTGCTATGGGTCACAATGTCGCAACCCCACTCAAAAGGACGGCAGTTGATAGGGGTGGCAAAGGTATTGTCCACAATCAGTGGCACACCGTGCTTATGGGCCATCTTGGCAAAGCGCTCAATGTCGAACACATTGCCACCGGGGTTGGAGATGGTTTCGCCAAAGAAGCACTTGGTATTGGGCTGGAAAGCAGCTTCTATTTGTTCGTCGCTCCAGTCGGGATCGATGAAGGTGCACGCTATGCCCAGCTTCTTCAAGGTAACACCAAACAGATTGAAGGTGCCACCGTAAATGGTATTGGAGGTGATGAAATGATCGCCTGCCTGACAAATGTTGAAGATGGCGTAGAAATTGGCTGCCTGACCTGAAGAAGTGAGCACACAGCCCACACCGCCTTCCAGTTCATTGATTTTAGCCGCTACGGCATCGTTGGTGGGGTTGGCCAAACGGGTGTAGAAATAACCGTCAGCCTTGAGGTCGAACAAATCGGCCATTTCTTCTGTAGTGCTGTACTTGAATGTAGTGCTTTGATAAATAGGCAATACACGGGGTTCACCGTTTTTGGGCTTCCACCCGCCTTGTACACAAATTGTCTCTAAATTTTTCTTCATATCTTCTGTATTGTTTACTTTCATTAGAAATCGTTGGCAAATTTACAAAAAAAAACACTATCTTTGCACGCTATATAAACAAATCATTAATAAAGAAATGGAAAAAGTTGTAAGCGGAATTCGCCCTACAGGCAATTTGCACTTAGGAAATTATTTCGGAGCAGTGAAGAGCTTCGTGGAAATGCAAGACAAGTATAACTGTATGTTCTTCATTGCCGACTGGCACTCACTGACCACACACCCCAAACCAGAAAACATACAAAACAGCGCGCGTACCATATTGGCAGAATACCTGGCATGTGGCATTGACCCACATAAAGCTCCCATATATGTTCAAAGTGATGTGAAGGAAACACTGGAATTGTATTTGTACCTGAACATGAACGCTTACCTGGGTGAGCTGGAGCGCGTGACGACTTTCAAAGAGAAGGCGCGTAAGCAGCCTGATAATGTGAATGCCGGGCTGCTGACCTACCCTACTTTGATGGCTGCCGACATTTTGCAGCACCGCGCACAGAAGGTGCCAGTGGGCAAGGACCAGGAGCAGAACATGGAGATGGCTCGCAAGTGTGCCCGCCGCTTTAATAATATATATGGTATAGAGTTTTTCCCTGAACCACAGAATTTCTACTTCAACGCAACGGCGCTGAAGGTGCCCGGACTGGATGGCAGTGGCAAGATGGGCAAGAGCGAGGGTAACTGCATTTACCTGCGCGATGACGACAAGACTATTCGCAAGAAGGTGATGAAGGCGGTGACCGACAATGGACCACAAGAGCCTAACAGTCAGCGACCGGAGGTGATTAAAAACTTGTTTACGTTCTTGAAGATTGCATCTACACCGGAGACTTACCAGTATTTCGACGAGAAGTGGAACGACTGCACCTTGCGTTATGGCGACCTGAAGAAGCAGATTGCTGAAGACTTGGTGAACATTGTGGCACCGATTCGCGCCAAGATTGAGGAATATAGTGCCAACACGGCCTTGCTGGACAAGATTGCCAAGGAGGGTGCCGACTGTGCACGCCAAAGTGCATCGGAGACGCTGGACGAAGTGCGCAAGATTATTGGATTCAGGGTGTATTGATGCTTCGCTGCTGCTGACGAGATGGGGCACATTGTGATTCGACACGCTACGCTGGAGGACTTGCCGGCTATTCTGTCGCTGATTGAACAGGGCAGACAAATCATGAGGAGTGATGGCAACCTGCACCAATGGAGTGGCACAAGTCCGTCGGAAGATTTGCTTGTCAAAGACATCCAACATCAACACAGTTATTTATGTCTGCAAGATGGCAAGGTGATTGGTACCTTTGCCTTCATTCCCGGACCTGACCCAACGTATTTGAAGATTTATGAGGGGGCATGGATAGATGTGGAGCGGCCCTATTATGTGATTCATCGCATGGCCAGCACACCGGATAGTCATGGTGTTTTTGCTGCTGCCATGGATTATTGTTTCCAACTGACGGATAATATTCGTATTGACACGCACCGTGATAACCGCATTATGCAGCATAATTTGCTGAAACATGGGTTTCAATATTGTGGGATTATTTATCTCTTGGATGGCGATGAGAGACTGGCGTACCAGTTGATAATGGATAATTGATAATTGATAATGGATAATGGTTATTGGTTATAGGTTATTGGTTATTGATATAAGTCTAAGGTCTAAGGTCTAAGGTTATTGAGAGTAGATTTTCAATTATTGAAATAAAAAAAAGGCTGCGGAATGCAGCCTTTTTTTTGGTTCAATCAGCAATGTGATTAGATGCCGAGGGAAGCACGGACTGCCTCGATTTTCTTGGCAGCGGCTGCATCGGCTTCTACATAGTCGGCTGCACTCTTGAGGGTGCCCTTTACTTCCATGTAGAACTTGATCTTGGGTTCGGTACCTGAAGGACGAACGCTTACCTTGGTGTTGTCTTCAGTATAGAACTGCAGCACGTTAGAGGTGTCGGGCATGTCAATGTCGGTAACGTTACCTGCAGCATCGGTCTGCTTCAAGGTCTTGTAATCTTTCACGATGGTTACCTTTGAGCCTGCCAATTCCTTCGGACTGTTCTCGCGCAGGTTCTTCATCATCTTCTGAATTTCCTCTGCACCACTCTTGCCTGGCTTCACTACGTTTACAGTGTATTCCTTAGAGAATCCATATTCCAAGTAGATGTCCATCAGTACTTCATAGAGGGTCTTGCCATTGTCTTTTGCCCAAGCACAGATCTCGGCCAACAGGGCGCAAGCTGATACGGCATCTTTGTCACGCACAAAGTCTTCGGCCAGGAAGCCATAGCTTTCTTCGCCACCACCAATGTACTGCTTCACTCCTTCTGACAGAAGAATTTCACGTGCAATCCACTTGAAACCAGTGTAGCAGTCGCGCATCTCGATGTTGTTCTTCTCGGCAATCTGACGAATGACCTCGGTGGTTACGATGGTCTTTACCACGAACTCGTTACCTACCATCTTGCCCAGTTTCTTGCGGTTGGTGATGATGTAATAGAGGAACAACAAGCAGGTTTGGTTACCATTGATGAGCACCCACTCACCCTTGTCGTTCTTGCAAGCCATACCTACACGGTCGGCATCGGGGTCGCTGGCCATAACGATGTCGGCATCGATGTCCTTAGCGAGCTTGATGGCCAGGGTAAGTGCCTCGGCGTTCTCTGGGTTCGGACTCACCACAGTGGGGAAATCGCCACTCTTCACCATTTGTTCGGGCACGCAATGTACGTTCTCAAAACCCCACAGTTTCAATGACTGTGGAATGCCATTCATACCAGTACCGTGCAATGGGGTGTAAACAATGCTCAGGTCTTTCTGACGCTTGATCACATCGGGGTCGATGCAAATGCTATGTACCTGGTCCCAATAAATCTTGTCGATATCGGCACCAATGATCTGGATCAGGTCGGGGTTGCCTTCGAACTTGATATCTTGTACCTTCACCTTACCTACCTCATCGATAATGCCCTTATCGTGTGGAGCCAATACCTGTGCACCGTCATCCCAATATGCCTTGTAGCCATTGTATTCACGAGGATTGTGAGATGCAGTCAGGTTGATACCGCCCTGGCAGCCTAAGTAACGGATGGCAAAGCTCATTTCCGGAGTTGGACGCATGTCATCGAACAGATATACCTTGATGCCATTGGCAGAGAAGATATCGGCCGAGATCTTAGCGAAGAGGTCGCTGTTGTTGCGGCAGTCGTAACCAATGGCTACTGAAATCTGCTCTCTGTCCTTGAAATTTTTCTTCAAGTAATTGGCGAAACCTTGTGTAGCAGCACCTACTACATAGATGTTCATGCGGTTAGTACCAGCACCCATAATGCCACGAAGGCCACCCGTACCAAATTCCAGGTCGCGATAGAAGCATTCTATCAGCTCTGTCTTGTCGGGGTTATCCAGCATTCTTTTCACTTCTGCCTGAGTTTCGGCATCATAAGCCGGGGTAAGCCACTGCTGGGCTCTCTCAGTTACCTGCTTAATTAATTCCTGGTTTTCCATGATTATAAAATATTTAATACTTGTTATTAGACTAATTATGTATGGTTATTTTTTGGGCATTTTATAGCGATCGCCTGTCTGGCGAGCTATCTCTTTCTGAAGGTTTTCTGGAATGCCCGGGCGCTCCAGTTTGCGCTCAATTTGTTGGGTGTTTTTACCAATATAATTGGTGGTAGGCATACGCTTCACCACACCGTCGTTGTACTTCACCACCAGGTACTCACCCAATTTCTTCCAAGTGTCGATGGTGCTCATGGCCATCATATTGGTGTAGTTGGTAAGGAAGGCTTTTGCCTGAGCAGGGTCTTGTTTGTAGAGGGCTGCGGCCGTTTCCTCGATGGATTGCTGTGCACCGAAGAAGGTATCTTCCAAATCATGCTGAATGGCTTTTACATCGTCAATCATAAGGTCGTAGCGAGGATATACCATATTGGCTACCCAGTTCATTACCCAGAAAGCTGAGTTGAACGAGAAGGTAACATCGTTGGCACCCTCAATGCCTTCCTGGTAGCAGGCTGGCACCACATTGGTGCAGCAATATACTGGAGTGAAGACGGTCATGTTGGCATCGTCGCAACCAAACCAAAATACACCACCAACGGGATCGGCCATTTCAGCTCGCAACTGGGATACGAATACCCAAGCCGACTGCTGTGTAGAGATGGGGCGTTCGTTGAAATATTCTTCTCCATCGACCTTAAATGACAAAGGTGAAAGGCGATAAGGGGTATGGTAGGCACCAGCACCTACATCTTGTGTAATATCCAAAGCGGTACCTTCATAGTGGTCACGCATCATGTTCTGCACATCTTTTACAGAAAGTTTCTGGTTGGGCTTAACATACAGTGGCATGGGCTCTGATGAGGTGCCCTGGATATAAGGCAGGAACTCCGCACCACGGTCGGTATAACGATTGAAGAAACTCCACACGCGGGCCTCGCAATAGCGCAAGCCTCCAAAATCGAGCGGATTATAGGTGTTGGCAAAATCGAAATCCTTGTTGATGCCATTGAAATAGCCTTTCTCACGGGCAAAGGAGATAACGTCAGAAGAATACATTACATTCTGCTTGTCGCTCATATCGAACTTATGGATGCGACTTTGGTTGGCATGGGCTGCAATGCAATCGTCGGGAATCCTGACAGCCACCCATACAGCACCACGGTTACCGGTGCCTTTGCCTATCATTTCCAAGATCCATGCTTCATTGGGGTCGGCAATGGAAAACGACTCGCCGCTGCTGGCATAGCCATACTGTTGTACCAAATCGGTCATGATGCGAATGGCTTCACGGGCTGTGCGGGCACGCTGCAAAGTAATGTATATCAATGAGCCATAGTCAATGATACCGTTCTTATCGACAAGTTCTTCGCGACCGCCAAAGGTGGTCTCACCAATCGACACCTGAAACTCGTTGATGTTGCCAATGACATTGTAGGTTTGCAGGGCCTGGTCAATCTGACCATGATAAGTGCCATCGTCCCAGTCGTAGATGTCAATCTTTTCTCCTTTTTCATGCTTACCTGCCGGTGAGTGATAAAGAAAGCCGAACATACCGTAAGAATCGGCGGAATAAGAAATCATGACTGACCCATCGGCTGATGCATTCTTGCCGACAATGAGGTTTGTACACGCCAGGGCGTTGATAGTGGCTGCTGCTACAGCCAGCAATGTGATGAAGAGTCTTTTCATATTTACCATGTAAAATTAAAATATTCGGTTACGGTATTGCCACATTCATCGGTGGCGGTGAACTCCAGTTGGTGCTTACCTCCCTTTTGCAGATGCTCGGGGTCGAGGTAACACACTATATGATTGTTCACTGAGTTGTATTTTCCAAACAAGGCATACTGTCCATCAATGGTGCCACGATAGCTGCTGATGCCGGTATGCTCGTCTTTTACCTGCAGTGTGACAGTAGCACTCCTGCCCCATCGCTGGGGATTGACAGGGGTAACTACGGGGGGCACGGTATCGATACCCACCGTGAAGGTGCCTATTTCGCGTACCTTGGCTTTCATGCTGCCGTCTTGGTATTTTCCACCCAAACTGTAACGCTTGCCTTTGCTGTTGACGCCTGCCACATAGTACTTTTCCGTATCGGCCACAGGCTGCTGGGTAAGACCGATGCTCAACTCGGCATCGTCGTGCAAGGCAACAGTCTTGGAAGATAACTGATAGGTGAACGCTGGTCCTGCAGTGGTTTTGCTTACTTGATAATCCAAGTATAGATTGTCGTACAAACGGCCACGTGGTACAACCAGGTCAAAACCTGGCTGCTGGAAGATGTTCACTTCGTTCCAATGAAAGACCATGCGGTCATCGTCAGCCGTTGCGGGTATTTCCTGCTGCTTGCCGGTGATGGTGAGCTTCACTTTCGAGGTATTGCCAAAGCCGTCGGTCAGGGTATATACCAACCGGTAAGGGCGTTCTTCATCAATGGTGAGCAAGCCACGGTTGCCATTGCTGGCTTGCAGCATGCTGAGTTTGTTGCCAGGCTCTATGAATGATTTCATGTACTGCCCTTCGGTCCATGAGTTGATGTAACGATGCTCGCTTTCAGCAAATCGGGAGATGTTGCTGCGGAACACTTCTTCACCATCGACCTCCAGCACCAGCAGTTTCACGCCATAGCGGTTGCTGGCCCCTTCCATGTGGTCATAGGCTTTCAGCCCTACACCAATGACACCCCAGGCAGTGATGGTCTGCTGCAGGGCATTTGACTGCAAAGGATAGGTCTTTTTGCCTACTTGTCCGTCCACCACTCCTTGTCCATGTTGGGGAAATACCATAAAGCCTTCGGCTACAGGTGCGGTATGATCTTTTACAGCATGCTGGAAAAATGGCAGCGGGTCAACAAATTCATCGGTTTTTATTTCCACTGCATCTAAGTGTAAATGCGGACCGAATGAATAGCCAGTATTGCCACTATAGCCCAGCAACTGGCCTGTCTTGACAGGATACTCGGTGGGTTCGGGGGTAATATCGACCTCCCACTGCTCGTGACCATACTGCCATTGCTTTACACGGGCATCAATTTCGGGGGTGAACTTGGATAGATGACGGTATATCAAGTAATAACCGTTGTCGTAAGTAACATTCAAAACATAGCCGGATCCGGTATTCACACGGATGCGTGAAATGTAGCCATTGGCTTGGGCCTTAATGGGTTTGCCGGTTGCACCTTGGGTCTTGAAATCTAATCCTGCATGGAAATGATTGGTGCGGATTTCACCAAAGTTGCCTGAGAATACGGCGGGGAAATCAAACGGAGGTTGGTAAACAACTGCAGCCTCTTGCGCCATGAGCACAAGAGGCAGCAATGCCAGTACACCAATAAGATATATTGTCTTCATGTAATATCTGCCATAATTCATCTTACAAATATAAGGATATTCCGCTAATAAACGAAATGCTGGCAGATTTTTATTCAAAAAAAGAAATATTCTTAGAAAGTATAACTACCTCCTACCATGAGCCATCTGCCTGGTTGAGGAACATTACCATAGTCATAATAAATCTTATCGAACAGGTTATTGACTTCAAAATAGAGTTTATAACGGTTGGTCTTCCATTCCAACTGGGCATCTAAAAGCGAATAGGCGCCATAGGGCTTGGTTTCGCCAGTCAGCAACTGGTAGTTGCCTATGCGTTCTTGGTAACGATAGGACAAATTGAGGAACAGGTGTGACCACAGGTTGAAATTGGCCTGTGCCGTGAACTTGTGCTTCAGGTACTCCAATGCGTATTGTGACTGCATGTAGGATTCCAAATCTTTATCTTGGTCAATGTAGCTATATGACATATTGACTTGACGCAAGATTTGCTGGGATGGGAACAGATGCAGGAAATCGAAAGTCAGGTTGGCTTCAACGCCCAATGAATTGAGCTTGGTGTGGTTGACAGACTGCCATTCGGCATCGGCTCCCTGACGGGTGTCTTTGATCCAGTCTATCATGTTGGTACCATGATGGTGATACACGCTTACACTGCCTCGCACTCCACCAGAGAGGTACTTTACGCCTACTTCGTAAGCCTGCATTTCTTCGGGCTTCAAGTATTTGTCGGCCTTGTGCCCACCCACTGAATAATAGAGTTCGGTGAAAGATGGGATGCGAAGAGAGGTGTTGAAAGAGGCGTAGGCCTTGAAATGGGGGGCAAACTCCCAACTGGCATCTACGCCGGGATAGAGGCGAAACGGCATTTCGTTCCAGGTATTCTTGACAGCTATCACACCTGCGCTCAAGGTAAAATGGTTGAGCATGAGGTTGTGCTCGAAGTGGAAGCTGAGGTTGCTGCGATTCAGACCAACAACATATTGACGGTTGGTGCCATGAATGGGCAGCGGAGTATTCAATGGTTCGCCCAGGTTGCCGCTGACAATATCTTCATTGCGGAACTCGGCGCCAAAGGCTGTTTTACCCAGTGCCCACTCTACATAACTGTTTAGGTTGACGCCAAACACATCGGTGCGATGGTAATTGAACGGTACCTTTGCCTCGCTGCCACGGAACAGTTCGAAACGGTCGTGACTGCGGTTCAAGTAAATGGAGGGCTTGAAATGGATCACCCCTTTGGTCTCGGCCTGGACGGCTGTAAACAGCTTGGTGGTGTGCTCGAATTGGTCGTCGTACTTGGCACTCCAGAATGAATTGGAGCCATAGTCTTTATTGCTGAGACCAGCATGCCAGGTAACATCCAGTTGGTCGCTCTCATAACGGCCTTGGTAAAAAAATTTCTGGGTCTTGAAGTCGCTGTTCAATGATCCTGCCTGGTTGCGGGTATAACCATCACTACGTGTGTAGGAGGCCGAGAACTGGTTATGCAGGTGGTGTTTCGACAGATTGGCCCTGCCGCCAGCTGACAAGTAACCGAACGAACCGCCTTCCAGGTGCACTTGGGCACCGGTGTGGGTGTCTTTACGGGTAACAATGTTGATGGCGCCCACCAAGGATGATGTGCCATACACGCGTCCCGCAGGTCCTTCCAGCACCTCGATGCGTTCTATATCAGAAATGTCAACTGGGAAATCGGCTGAATTATGCCCCGTTTGTGGGTCATTGATGTTAATGCCGTTGAGTAGGATGGTAATTTGTTCGTTCGTACCTCCACGAACACTGATGTCGGTTTGGGCTCCAATGGGGCCTCGCTGGCGGACATCTACACCAGCAGCAAGCTTGAGTAAATCGTTAACACTTTGCGCAGGGGCGGCGGCGATAGCCTCGCGGTCCAGCACAGTTACCAAACGCGCCGACTGTCCTAAGGTGAGTGGCGCTCGACTACTGGTTACTTCCACTTCCTCCAGTTCGTAGAGCTTCTCATTCTCCTGTGTGGGCTGCATCACAACTTGTGCAGAAGCGGTGTCGGGGGTAGCGAATGTTAATGTGGCTACCGACAGTACGCCGATGGTTACTTCCACCTTCAAGCTGCGAAAAACAGCATACGGACTGTTTTGGAATTGGTGAAAACGAATAGTCTTCTTTCCTGTTTTAAACAATGATTTTTTCATACAACTTATTTTAATAAAAAGTTTTTCGCTATAGCGGAGAATGCAGCAACCTGTTCGCTTACCCAGGCATCAGACAAATGCATCTCTGATGCCATGACTTGAGCTACTGCAGGAGCTACTCTCAATGCTTCGCCTGCATCGATGTAAAGCAGACGAACACGGCGGGCCAGCACATCGTCGAGGGTGCGTGCCATTTCATGTCGTACCGCCCAAATTACCTCGCCAAAGGTAAAATCATATTTTGGTGAGATGCGCTCGGCATATTGGGCTTTTTCTTTTTCTAGCTCATGGAGGGCTGGTTCGTCACTGCCATAGATGTAACAATGGTTGGTCAAATCGGGATTTTCATGCCAGCCATGGATCTTTAAGCGCTTCGTAACACATTTGCGCTTAGGAACTTTTTGCATGGCTATGGCTTTGTCAATGGTATCTTCGGCCATTAAGCGATAGCTGGTCCACTTGCCACCTGTGATGGTGATCAAATCATTGTCGGATACAATGATTTTATGACTACGAGAGATTTCTTTGGCACTTTTCCCTTCTTTCTTGGGTGCCGCCAAAGGACGTTGTCCAGCAAAAACGCCAATGATGTCATCGCGTGTGGGCGCGGGTACCATATAAAGACCTGCTGTTTGCAGGATAAAATTGATTTCTTCTTCTAAAGCACGGGGTTCACTTTCAGGATAATCACGCAGCACATCGGTGGTACCCACCACTACCCTGTTGTGCCAAGGCACAGCAAACAGTACCCTGCCATCGCTGGTTTTGGGAACCATGAGCGCATCTTGCCCTTGCAGGAATTTCATATCTAACACTAGGTGGACACCCTGACTGGGTTTTACCATGGGCTTATGACCTGCAGCGTCGAGTTGCATGACTTCATCAACAAAAATGCCGGCTGCGTTGATGACCGATTTGGCTTTTATCTCGTAGGTATGGCCATTTTCCTGATCGATGGCGCGCACCCCGCAAACCTTGCCTTGCGCATCGTGCATGATGCCACCTACTTTTATATGATTGATGGCTACTCCTCCTTGCTCAATGCAGGTTTGTGCCAAATTAACAGCCATGCGGGCATCATCGAACTGGCCATCGTGATAGACGATTCCCCCTTTCAGGCCTTGCTGCTTGATGGCGGGCAACCTGCGCAACACCTTTTCCTTGCTGATGAACTTGGAATGGCCATAGCCAAAACCCAAGGAAAGCAGGTCGTAAAAGGTAAGTCCACAAAAATAAAGGAAATTATTCCACCAGGTGTAGTTGGCAATTACGAAGGTCTGGTTCTTTACCAAGTGGGGAGCATTGGCCTTCATGCGGCCACGCTCATGCAATGCTTCTAATACCAGCATTACATCGCCTTTTTGCAGATAGCGAACACCACCGTGCACAAGTTTGGTGCTGCGGCTGGACGTGCACTTAGCAAAGTCATCTTGCTCGAGTAAGACCACCTGATAGCCGCGCGATGCAGCATCAACTGCACAACCCAGACCGGTGGCTCCGCCTCCAATGACTACAAAATCCCACTCTTTAGCTGGATTTTGAATTTTACTGATTTGCTCGTCTCTATTCATAGCTATTTGGTAAAAAAATAGGCGACTACGTTCACACGCAACCGCCATCTTCACTAATTTCTTATCAACCTTAATCATTACTATGTCGGGGTACCAAGATTCGAACTTGGGACCCCCTGCTCCCAAAGCAGGTGCGCTAACCGGACTGCGCTACACCCCGAAGGCTTTTCTTGAAAAGCGATGCAAAGGTAAAACATATTTTTTATATCTGCAAGCATTCTCGATATTTTTTTTAAAAAAATTGAGGGAAGAGAAATTCACATTCCCCTTCCCCCATTCACTACAACATCTAATTCAAAAACTTACAGAGAGATTTAATATGTTTTGCCTGTTAATTTTTCTGTCACAAAGATAAACATGTTTTTTTTAAAAACAAAAATAAATTCGAAAAATTTTTACTTATCAAGCATTTTTTAACATATAATATCTAATTCGCGAAAACACTTAGCAAGATGCTCTACCGCATAATCTATTTGTTCCTTGGTATGAGTTGCCATAAGTGCAACACGCACCAAGGTGTCTTGAGGAGCACATGCTGGCGGGATGACAGGGTTGATGAATATGCCTTCATCAAAAGCCATCTTGGTCACTGCAAAGGTTTTATAGGTATCGCGAACATACAGGGGGATAATTGGCGACTGGGTGTCACCTATCTCAAAGCCTGCATCACGGAATTTCTGCAAAGCATAGTTGGTAATTTCCCATAGCTTTTCCTGACGCTCTGGCTCATTCTGAATGATGTGCAAAGCTTCAAGGGTAGCAGCTGTAGCGGCTGGTGTGCTACTTGCCTGGAAAATATATGAACGTGCACTGTGACGCAAGGCATTGATAACTGGGAATTCGCCAGCAATAAAGCCTCCCAAAGAAGCCAATGACTTGCTGAAGGTACCCATGATGAGGTCCACATCATCAGTTACACCAAAATAATCGCAAACGCCACGACCTTGTTTACCAAACACGCCCAAACCATGTGCCTCGTCAACATAAACACAGGCATTGTATTTCTTCTTCAGACGGATAATCTCTGGCAGGTTTGCCAAATCTCCTTCCATAGAGAAGACACCGTCAACCACAATCAGTTTAATGGCATTGGGCTCGCATTTCTTGAGTTCTTTCTCAAGAGCTTCCATGTCGTTGTGCTTGTATTTCAACTGAGTGGCAAAAGACAAACGACGACCATCGACAATGGATGCATGGTCTCTGTCATCGCAAATGATGTAATCGCCACGGCCTACCAATTGTGGGATAACACCTTCATTGACTGTGAAACCGGTAGAGAAACACAAGGCCTCATCTTTGCCTAAGAAAGCAGCCAGCTCTTTCTCCAACTGGACGTGCAAATCAAGGGTGCCGTTCAACAAACGTGAACCTGCACAACCGGTACCATATTTTTTTGTAGCCTCAATAGAAGCGTTAATGATTCTTTCGTCGTAGGTAAGACCAGTATAGGCATTAGAGCCGAACATGAGGACTTTTTTGCCACTCATCATAACTTCGGTGCCTTGATGACTATCAATCTCTCGAAAATAGGGGTAAACGCCTTTAGCCTTGTAATACTGTGGATCTTGGTATTTACCCAACTTCTCAGATAATAAGCTCATTTTCAATAATGATTAAAATACAATTTATTATTTCCTGTTAAAACAGACTGCAAAGGTAAGAAAATAGTTTGTAACATTGCACACTTTTCGAGAAAAAGTGAACGCATTTATATCATTTTTTTTTCAACTGCGCATTTATCGAGTCAATATAAGCGAGCATTTCATCTTTACCCGTGCCATTTAGAGAGGAGGTAATGAAAAATGGTGGTAATTCTTCCCATTGTTCTTTCATTTTCTCAAGATATGCTTTCACATTGCTATCTGTTTTTAATTTCGACTGCTTATCGGCTTTGGTGAAGACAATGGCAAATGGCACCTGATTCTCGCCCAGCCAATTCATGAAATCAACATCAATTTTCTGGGGTTCATGCCGACTGTCAATCAGCACGAACAAGCAGGTCATTTCCATACGATTTTCCAAATAGGAGCCTATGACACGCTGGATATCGGCAATGCCTTTTTTACTGCGGTTGGCGTAGCCGTAGCCGGGAAGATCTACCAGGTACCACTGCTTGTTGATCAGGAAATGATTAATGAGCAAAGTCTTGCCTGGCGTAGCAGAAGTCATGGCCAGTTTTCGGAAACCTGTCAGCATGTTGATCAAGCTGGATTTGCCCACATTGCTCCTGCCAATGAAAGCATATTCAGGCAGCCCTGTCTGGGGGCATTTGCTCACATCAGTATTACTAATGATAAATTCAGCGGTCGTAATCTTCATAATTCTTTATTTAATAGTTGCTTGATTAAATCGCCCAATCGTATTTCCACCTCATCGACAGGCACTTCGCGGTTTAATTCCTGGGCGAGCGAAGTGACTCCCTTGTCAATAAATCCACAAGGATTGATATAGCTGAAGTACCGAAGGTCGGTATTCACATTAAGTGCCAGGCCATGCATGGTAACAAACCTGCTACACCTCACCCCAATGGCACATATTTTCCGGGCACGAGGGGTGTGGGCATCTAACCACACACCGGTAGCTTTTTCCAATCGCATGGCTGTTATGCCATAAGAGGCGCACAGGCGAATTACAGCCTCTTCGATCAGATGAATGTATGTTTTCAGTCCTAAACCATATTGTTCCAAATCAAGTATAGGATAGCAAACTACCTGGCCTGGACCGTGGTAGGTAATATCGCCCCCTCTGTCAATGTGATAGAAAGAAGCGCCTATGTGTTGCAATTGCTGCGGGGTAACCAGCAGGTTGTTGGCCTTACCGCTACGCCCTAATGTATAGACATGGGGATGCTCACAAAAAACAATACGATTGACAGCACCAGACTCGCCTGCCATTTTCTGCTGCAGCCGTTGCTGGAAAAGTGACTCTTGTTGTTGCCATGCCTCGGCATAGTCTATGAGTCCCCAATTCTCCATTATCAGTTTTATCATGAGTTTTTCCCTTTCGATTGCAAAGATAATAAAAATTATTCGTATCTTCGCTATCTGAATTGGCATATCCATTAAACAGGCATTGGCATGAAAAAACAAATTGTTAGCACAATCTTCGTAATGCTTTCTATCGGCCTTCTTTTTACGGCTTGCAGACCGAAGAGTAAGCTTGTGGGCGACCTGAAGTTTGACAATATAACACTTGAGGAAAGCCAGCACTTGTTTGCTGATGAAAGCAAACCGAAAGCAACAATGAAAATTGATTTCTCTTTTGTAAAAGAATCAACGGATGAGAAATTGAAAGACAGCATCAATTGCATGCTTCAAAAGTTTGTTTTCAATGAGGGGTTTGCAATGCTTGACCCTGCCAGTTGTGTACGGAAATATGCCGACGACTACTTTTCCAGTTATCATACTGAATTGGAGCCCATGTATCAAAATGAAAGTGCTGAAATGGGCGGAACACCTAATGAGATGTGGTTTTCTTACGAACATGTGTCGGAAACCAAGGTGGAGTATTATGACAAGCACTTGCTGACTTACAGATTTTACATGGAAGAATATACTGGCGGAGCGCATCCTGTTTCCTTTACTTATTTTCAGAACTTCGACTTGCGTTCTTTGAAGCAGATTGAGCTGAACGACTTGCTGGTGGGGGAATATGACGAGGAGTTGACGGAGTTGCTGGTGAACCAGCTCATGAAAGACGTGGGGGCATCAAACACAGATGAACTGCAAGAGTTTGGTTATGGAACAACTGGCGAAATTATTCCTACCGAAAATTTCAAATTGATGCCTGGTGGCATTGCATTCCTATATAATGTTTATGAGATCGCTCCTTATGTGTTAGGCCCAGTTGAGATTGATTTGTCTTTCGAACAGCTTGAGCCTTTATTGAATGTGGAGTATATGATCATAAAAGAGTTGAGAGGACGTTGACGTTTTGTTATTGATATGAGTATCATTGAAAAATATTTCGAAGGACTGACCGACGAGCAGAAGAGGCAGTTTGCAGCACTGGGTGAACTGTACAATGATTGGAATGCTAAAATTAATGTGATATCACGCAAAGATATTGACAATCTATATGAACACCATGTGCTCCATTCTTTGGGCATTGCCAAGGTGATGGGCTTTAAGCCGCAAACCTGTGTCATGGACTTAGGCACGGGCGGTGGTTTTCCCGGCATACCATTGGCGATTTTCTTTCCCGAGGTAAGGTTCCACTTAATTGACAGTATTGGTAAGAAAGTGCGCGTGGCTACAGAAATCAGCAGGAGTATAGGTTTGAAAAACGTTACCTTTGCACACGAAAGAGTGGAAGAAGAGAAAGGTAAATTCGACTACGTGGTGAGCCGTGCGGTAATGCCGTTGGATGATTTGGTAAAACTGGCTAAAAAGAACATTGCCAAAAAGCAACAGAACGCTTTGCCTAACGGTATTGTTTGCTTGAAAGGTGGGGAATTGGAACGGGAGATTACTCACTTGAAAAGCAGAAGCATTATGTGGAATCTGTCTGATTATTTTGACGAAGAATATTTTAAAACAAAGAAAGTTGTATTTACAGCGATATGAAAATCAAGAAATTTGAATTTAACATGTTCCCTGTGAACTGTTATGTGTTGTGGGACGAAACCCGCGAAGCAGTACTGATAGATCCAGGCTGCTTTTATGAGGAAGAAAAAACAGCTTTGAAGGATTATATCACCACCCATCAATTAGTGGTAAAGCATTTGCTGAATACTCACTTGCACGTTGATCACATTTGTGGCAACCCATTTTGTGAGAAAACATTCCATGTTAAAAGTGAGGCGCATGAGGCTGACCTTTTCTGGGTAGAAGAAGCTCCTAAACAGAGCAGGATGTTTGGCCTCAGACTGGATGAGGAACCTGCTCCACCTGCCACACACCTGCATGAAGGCAATTTCGTTACTTTCGGCAATTGCAAGCTGGAAGTAATTCATGTGCCAGGCCATTCACCGGGCAGCATTGTGTTCTATAGTGCAGCCGACAAGTGTATGTTCTCGGGCGATGTGTTATTCCAAGGCAGTATTGGGCGCGCCGATTTGGCTGGTGGCAACTTTGACACATTGATAGAAGGTATTAGCAGTAAATTGTTCGTTCTGCCCAATGAAACCGTTGTTTATCCTGGGCATGGGGCTCCTACTACCATTGGCGTGGAAAAAGCAGAAAATCCTTTTTTCAGAATATAATCATCTTACAAGAGAAATAATAACCTTTTAATAATATGAAAACAGATCTTTTGGCAAATCGCCATATTGGCATTAGTGAAGCCGAGGAGCAACTAATGCTGCAAAAAATTGGCGTCAAGCATCTTGATGAGCTAATAGATAAGACTATTCCTGGTGACATTCGTTTGCAGCAACCATTGAACTTGCCGGCAGCTATGACTGAATATGAGTTTGCTAACCATATGGCAAGTCTGGCAGCCATGAATGAATTATATACCACCTATATTGGTATGGGATGGTATAACACTATTACTCCAGCCGTTATTCAACGCAATGTGTTCGAAAACCCTGTATGGTACACCTCGTACACGCCATATCAGTCGGAAGTGTCGCAAGGCCGACTGGAAGCTTTGATGAACTTCCAGACTGCCATTACTGACCTTACTGCCATGCCGTTGGCTAACTGTTCTTTACTGGACGAGGCAACTGCTGCGGCCGAGGCAGTGACCATGATGTTCAACCTTCGTTCACGCGCACAGCAGAAGGCAGGGGCAAATGTAGTGTTTGTAGATGAGAACATTTTCCCACAGACCTTGGCTGTGATGAAGACGCGTGCCATTCCACAGGGCATCGTCATCAAGACGGGCAGCTACAAGACTGTTACTTGCGACCCCGAGATGTTTGGCTGCATCATTCAGTATCCAAATGCTGATGGTAATGCTGAGGACTATCGCGATTTTGTAGCGCAAGCGCATGCTGCTGACTGTAAAGTGGCTGTAGCGGCTGATATCCTGAGTCTGGCTTTACTGACCCCTCCTGGAGAATGGGGTGCCGACATTGTGTTTGGCAGTTCACAGCGTTTGGGAACACCTATGTTTTACGGTGGTCCTTCGGCTGCTTATTTCGCTACCCGCGAGGAATACAAACGACAGATGCCTGGTCGTATAATTGGTTGGTCGAAAGACAAATACGGCAAACTGTGTTTCCGTATGGCGTTGCAGACGCGTGAGCAGCACATAAAGCGTGAGAAGGCTACCTCCAACATTTGTACATCGCAGGCTTTGCTGGCCAGCATGGCTGGTTTCTATGCGGTGTATCACGGACAGGATGGTATTCGTGACATTGCACAGCGCATACACAGTATTGCTGCATTGCTGGCTGATAAGTTAACGTCATACGGCTACAAACAGTTCAATGAGCAGTATTTCGACACGCTGCATCTGGCTTTGCCGAAGGATACGACCCTGGAGCAAATGAAGGCCGTTGCCCTGCAGCATAAAGTCAACCTGCACTATTTCAGCAATGGACATGTGGGCTTGAGCATTGACGAAACCACTGACATTGCTGCCGTTAACGAATTGCTTCGCATTTTCGCAGCTGCTGCTCAGCACGAGGTGGAGACCGTTAATGATATTCCTCTTATTAATAATATAAATAAGGTGTTGCTGCGTACCTCGCCTTACCTGACGCATGAGGTATTCCAAAAGTACCACACAGAGATGGAGATGATGCGCTACATCAAACGACTTGACCGCAAGGACATATCACTCACCCACTCTATGATTTCACTGGGCTCGTGCACCATGAAGATGAATCCTGCTTCGGAGATGCTTCCTTTGAGCCGTCCTGAGTTTGCCAACCTGCACCCACTGGTTCCGGCCAATCAGGCTGCTGGCTATAGGAAACTGATTGAGAACCTTTGCGAGGAACTACAAATCATTACGGGTTTTGATGGCGTGACTTTACAGCCTAACTCTGGTGCCGCTGGTGAATATACTGGATTGCGCATCATTCGTTCTTATCTGGAGAGCATCAACGAGGGAGCAAGAAACATTGTGCTGATTCCGGCTTCGGCACATGGCACTAACCCGGCTTCTGCCGTTCAAGCTGGTTTTACTCCTATCACCGTGGCTTGTGACGATAAGGGTAATGTTGACTTGAATGATTTGCGTGAGAAGGCGGAGGCTTATAAGCAGACTTTAGCGGCGCTGATGATTACCTACCCTTCAACACACGGTATTTTCGAGGTGGAAATAAAGGAGATTTGTAACATTATCCATGCTTGCGGGGCGCAAGTGTATATGGATGGTGCCAATATGAATGCGCAGGTGGGTATTACTAACCCGGGAACTATAGGTGCCGATGTCTGTCACCTGAACTTGCACAAGACATTCTCTTCACCTCACGGCGGTGGCGGTCCGGGGGTGGGTCCGGTATGTGTGAAAGAGCACTTGGTGCCATTCCTGCCTGGTCATCCGTTGTTTGGCAATGCCGCCAATGAAGTGGCTGCTGCTCCGTTTGGCAGCGCGGGAATCTTGCCTATTGCCTACGGCTATATTCGCATGATGGGCACAGAGGGCCTGACGCGCGCCACCAAGATAGCTATCTTAAGTGCCAACTACTTGGCCAACTGTCTGGAAGACACCTACGGCATTGTTTACCGTGGTGCTAATGGTTTTGTGGGACATGAGATGATTCTGGATTGCAGAAAACTGCATGAGGAAGTGGGTGTAAGTGAAGCTGATATTGCCAAACGATTGATGGATTATGGCTACCATGCTCCTACCCTTTCGTTCCCAGTTCATGGCACGCTGATGGTAGAGCCTACCGAAAGCGAGAGTCTGGCTGAACTGGACAATTTCATTTTGGTGATGAAGACTATTTGGCAGGAGATTGAAGAGGTAAGAAACGGTACAGCAGACAAGGCAGATAATGTGCTGGTGAATGCGCCTCATCCTGAATACGAAGTGGTGGCCAGCGAATGGAACCACGGGTACAGCCGTGAAAAAGCTGCTTATCCTATTGAGAGCGTGAAGGAGAATAAATTCTGGATCAATGTGGCGAGGGTGAATGATACACTGGGCGACAGAAAACTGCTTTCTACCCGCTATCAATCATTTGAAGATTGAACAAGGCGCAGGGAATCGACTTTCAGCAAGCGTTCCCTGAGTCTTTCAAACTGACTCATACGAATGCGCAGCGTCATGCGGCAATCGTTATCAAAGTCCTGGGAAACAATCTCAGGACTTTCTTCTTTAACAATGCGCATCACATCGTTCATAAAAGGATATTCATAGAGAAAAGTAATGTCGGCATCAACTGTTTTCTCGATGATGTCGGCTGCGTTAAGGGCTTCTTGGGCAGCAGCTTTATAGGCCACTATCAAGCCACTGGTACCCAGTTTGATACCCCCAAAATAACGGACTACTACCAATAAAATGTCGGTCAGCTCGAAAGAATTGATTTGTCCTAAAATTGGACGGCCGGCAGTTCCGCTTGGCTCACCATTGTCATTGGCACGAAAGTTGGTGCGATCGGCTCCCAGCATATAGGCATAACACACATGGCGCGCATCATAGTATTTCTTTTCGTAGTATTTCAGCTGCTCTTTCACCTCATCGAGGGTGCTCACAGGTATAGCAAAGGCAAGGAACTTACTCCGTTTTTCGGTGTAAGTTCCTTCTGCCAGTTTTGATATCGTTTTATAGGTATCGTCCATCATTTACTCCCTCCGTCAGTAACAGTTTTCCTGTGGCTGAAGGAGGAGGAAAGCTTTTGCGTATTTGTTATTTATTTACCTGGAACTTGGTGATGCCGTCACGCAGGAAACCAACAATCTGCTTAGCAGCTGCAATACCTGCATTGATATTAGCCTCAGCTGTCTGCGCTCCCATCTTCTTAGGGGTAGCAAAATAACGACCTGCAAACTTAGCAGCAAATTCTTCAGCTGCGGCAGGAGCAATGTCAGACACATATTTCAGGTCTTCACGCTCTTCCATCAACTTGATAAGACCAGCTTCATCGATGACTTCCTTGCGAGCAGTATTAATCAAGATACCACCCTTTGGCAAACGGTTTACCATGTCATAATTGATTGAATTCTTAGTCTCAGGAGTAGCAGGAATATGCAAAGAAACTATGTCGCAAGTATCGAACAATGCTTCGGTTGAATCTACAGCATGTACACCAGCAGCTTCAATCACCTCTTTGGGGCAGAAAGCATCGAAGGCATAAATATCCATGCCAAAGCCTTCGGCGATGCGTGCCACATTGCGACCCACATTACCAAATGCCAATATACCTAATTTCTTACCCTTCAATTCAGTACCTGCCTTACCGTTATAGAAATTACGCACAGCAAATACCAGTAAGCCAAATACCAATTCAGCCACTGCATTTGAATTCTGACCAGGGGTATTCATTACCACCACGTTATGGGCAGTGGCAGCTGCCAAATCTACATTGTCATAACCGGCACCGGCACGTACCACAATCTTCAGTTGCTTAGCAGCATCAAGCACTTCATTGTCGATGACATCACTACGGATTATCACGGCATCAGCATCTTTCACTGCATCCAACAGCTGAGTCTTCTCAGTATATTTCTCTAACAGAGCCAGTTCGTACCCAGCTGCTTCAATTTCCTGACGGATGCCGTCAACAGCCACTTTGGCGAACGGCTTTTCTGTAGCAATTAATACTTTCATGTCAAAAAAAATTAAATCCCCCTCTCAGTTCAAGAGGGGGAAATTATGATTATCTATTAATGTTTTGATTCAAACAATTGCATGCAAGCCACCAACGCCTTGACGCCCTCGAGTGGCTGAGCATTATAGCAAGATGCGCGGAAACCACCTACATCGCGATGACCCTTAACGCCCACCATACCGTTAGCGACTGCAAAGTCAAGGAAGTCTTTCTCAAGTTCCTTGTACTCATCGGCCATAACGAAGCAAATGTTCATCAGTGAACGGTCTTCAGGAACAACGGTGCCACGGAACATCTTGTTGCGATCAATCTCAGCATACAGCATATCGGCACGCTCCTTTGCCCTGCGGTCCATTTCCTCTACACCACCCATCTTCTTGATCCAACGAAGATTTTCCAGTGCAGAATAGATAGGCACAACAGGAGGCGTATTAAACATAGAACCTTTTGATACATGTGTGCGATAGTCGAGCATGGTAGGAATGTAATGGCTTACCTTGCCCAGTTCATCGTCTTTCACAATTACCAGGGTAACACCTGCCATGGCCAGGTTCTTCTGTGCACCAGCATAGATACACTTATATTTCTGCACATCGATAGGACGACTGAAGATGTCTGATGACATATCAGCAATCATAGGCACTGGTACATCCAAATCTTTACGAATTTCTGTACCGTAGATGGTATTGTTAGTTGTAATATGCAGATAGTCAACATCAGCAGGACAAGTCCAACCCTTAGGGATATAAGTAAAGTTCTTGTCGGCAGAAGAAGCCACTTCGACTACCTCACCAAAAGCCTTGGCTTCCTTCAAAGCCTTCTTTGCCCACACACCAGTGTTCAGGTAAGCAGCTTTCTTTTCTAGGAAGTTATAAGGAACCATGCAGAACTCCAAGCTGGCGCCACCACCAAGGAAGATAACAGAGTAACCTTCTGGAATGTCAAGAATTTCCTTAATCAGTGCCACAGCCTCATCTACTACAGGCTGAAAATCTTTTGCACGATGGCTGATTTCCATCAGTGACAAACCAGAACCATTGAAATCAAGAATCTGTTTGGCAGTAGCCTCAATCACCTCGCGTGGGAGAATTGAAGGACCTGCATTGAAATTATACTTCTTCATAAAGCATTTGTTTATTTAATTTATCAGTTTTGTTTCCTTTTTTTAGTTTTCACGGTGCGAAGTTAGCAATTTATTTGTTCATGACAAAGAAACGCCGACTTTTTTATATTGCTTCTTCGATAATGGTGCGCATTCCTTTGATTTTTTCACCGGCCACCATCTTCAGCAATTGGTTAACTTTTGCACGTTTAACAGCCACAAACGCATAATGGTCTTTCACATCTACCTGCCCCACATCATTTCTGTCAAGTTTACCTTTTTTATAGATAAAGCCCACTACATCAACTTTATTGAGCTTGTCTTTCTTACCCCTACCTATATAAATAGTAGCCCACTCTTGCTTAGGGGGCTTAGGAGTTTCTTCTGGCAATTCGAAAACAGGAGCCTCAGCATCTACATAGTCGGGCAAATGCTCCTCTGGGCCTAATATGAGGTAAGCTTGACCTGTAGCATCCCAGCGGGCAGTACGCCCATTGCGGTGGGTAAAAGATTCTTCATTGACAGGCATGTGATAATGGATGACATTGTCGATGCCAGGTATGTCTAAGCCTCGAGCTGCCAAATCGGTAGAGATCAATACCGGACAGGTGCCATTGCGGAATTTATAGAGCGAACGCTCACGATCGTCTTGCTCCATGCCGCCATGGAACATATCGCATGGAAAGCGTTTAGCTTGCAAATAGCCTGTAACTCGCTCCACACTTTCGCGATAGTTCACGAACACAAGGGAGGTTTGGGTGCCCAATTGGCACAGCAAACGATACAGGGTTTCCAACTTGTCTTTTTCTGGCGATTGCACAACTTGCAGCAGCAAGTTGGTTGCGCCATAACTGGATTGAGAAAAATCGAGCTTAATGACTTTGTTCTTCAACAGTTTCCCCTCTTCGGAAGTAGCTACGCCGGTAAACTGTGGTATCTCAGCTGCATCGGTAGCTGAAAGCAACACGCGTTTCCTCAGCGAGGGCAATTTGCCTATAACCTCAGACATTTCATCTTGGAAGCCAAACTCCAGACATTTGTCGAACTCATCAATCACCAAAGTCGTTACTGTCTTAGCATTGAAGTTTCGCTTGTCCAAGTGATCATTCATACGGCCAGGTGTTCCCACAATCACTTGCGGATGAATGCCATTCATGGTGCGATGTTCATCCATCGCAGGACGACCACCATAACAACTCATCACTCTAAAAGGAGTACCCATCTGCTTAAATACAGTCTCGGTCTGTAAGGCCAACTCGCGTGAAGGCACCAAGATAACTGCTTGCACCTCATCGTTCTGCGCATCTAATCGCAAAACTAAAGGCAACAAGAAAGCCAAGGTCTTGCCGGAACCAGTTGGCGACAACAATACAAGGTTCTTATCAACCCCGTATGCTTCCAGGGTAGCCAACTGCATGGGATTGAGCTCTTCAATCCCCATTTTATTTAATATATCACGCTGTTCCATCATCATCTACAATCTGAGCATCTTCTATATCAAGGTCATTCTTATCGAACTTTGTCGCATCTTGAATTACTTCGGGTTTCGGGCGAATACGGGTAAACTTGAACCAGTTTATTAGCTCAAACACCGCATATAAAATACACGTAATGCCTAGAACTATGAAAGCTGTGGAGCGTGTACCATCAGGGTTGGCTATGGCATAGACGGCTGCCAGAAATATGAGCGAAGGTACTATGAAAAAAGCAAGTGGTACCTTAGACCAATGCCTGGCTGCTATCAGCATGGAAAGCTGCTGTATGCTACCCAAAAGCATTAAAAAGCCAAGTACCAAGGTGAGGAAATTGGCAAAAAAGCCTGGAATAACCATGAGCATCAAACCAAAGAATACGCCTCCCACTGAACCAACAGGGAAATATGCTGGATAAACATTGCGGTGTGCATAATAGCCTATAAGTGATATGAGGGAGGGCACCATGAACAAGGCGCCTACGATAATGACGAAGTAATTGCCTGCTTCGCTGGGGTATAGTACTAACATGATACCTGCCACAAGGGCACAGATAGCACGAATAAATGCATAATTGATCATCTTCATAGAATTGTCTCCTTATTTTTTCCAAAGGTAGTGATTATTGCTAACAAAAGCAAATAAGCCTACCGATTTGTGTTGGTTATCGAAGGGTTAGCTCTTTTAATTGCTCGAACGAACCATGATAGATGTCTAAATCTACCTGTTCTTTGATGCCTGGAACAGTGCCGGCATCGGTATGCTGCCAAAAGTCCCAACGACCTTGATATTGTACTGAATCTACATAATAATGGGCTATCCAATAAGGATAACGATTGAAAATGCTGTCAGAAAGGTATTTCTCTTTAAATTTGTAGCTGGCATACAAGATGGGAGTAACACCATAATAAGCTTCTACCACATCAAGCCAAGTCTTGACTTCTTGGGTAAAGCGGTGCCTATCGCTACGCTTGGGTGATTGTTCTACATCTAATACAGGTGGCAGATCGCCCGGTTCTAACTGTACGTGATTGACAAAAAACTGGGCTTGCTTGCGGGCATCGGTAGTGGGTATATAATAATGGTATGCGCCCCGGATAAAGCCCGCCTCTTTTGCTTTCTGAAAGTTCTCCTCGAATGTCTGGTCAATCAAATCTCCACCCTCGGTAGCTTTCAGGAATATGAACCGAATAGGGAACAACTCATCTTGCTGGGTGGATGACAGCGCCTGCCAATTAATTTCTCCTTGGTAGTGCGATGCGTCAATGCCATGTACACGGTAAGAGTAAGGAAGGCAAACACCATAGCCTTTATACCCATAACAGGGCTTCCACCTAAAACTGTATGGATTGACAAATAAATAATAAAAAGCCAGACCTAAGGCTACGACGATGCCGATGGCGATAAGGTTGCGCAACCAAATAGAATGGCCTTTCGACTGAGATCGTTTCCTCCTTACTGGTTTCTTGGTGTTTTTCGACTTTTTCATTTGGAAAGAGAGAGACTTCCTGTAAAACACAGAAAGTCTCTCAGAATACACACTATATTAGATGGCGTTTTAAGCTTTTTCGAGCTGTAAAGTCTTGGTAGGCTGATCGCATACTTCTGCAGGGCCGAAATACTGGATAGGACCAGGATAAACAAATGCTGTTTCCTTTGCCCAAGCAGCACGGTTAGCTACCAAAGTCTTGTAAGGCTTGCCATTGAGGTCAACCAATGCTTTGCGGATTACAGGCTTCATTTCACCATTACGACGCTCCATGTTGAACATCATGGTAATAGGAATACCACCAGCGATCCACTGCTCAGCTGGAGCAGTAAGGTTCTTGACAGATGCCATATAACCAGTCTTGCCATTAGCAATCAGAACAGAAGCGGTGAAACCTAATGAATAGCAATAGTCAGCATCGAAATTAGAAGGAGCTGCGCAACGGCCTTCATAGCCGAAGAAATGATGCAGAGCAGAGAACTTGCCTACATACTTACCTTCTTTCTTCCAAGCAGCCAGCTTGTTGCCAACCATCTCACTCAGCAGTTTCTCAGTCTCGATAAGTGATACCTGCACGTTTCCATGTGGGTCACGCTCTAATGACAACTGACGAGCAACGCCCTCTGGCAGAGAAGCATAGATGTCAGCATTTACCTTTGACAGATTGTCGATGATATACTGACGCTGCTGATTAGCAGGAACCTCAGCAAACTCAGCACCCTTAGCAGCGAGCAAATCGTTCAGCTCAGCAATCAGGCGCTTCATAGCAGGGATAAATTCAATCAAACCTTCAGGAATCAGTACGGTACCGAAGTTGTTGCCAGCAGCAGCACGATCAGCCACCGTCTTAGCGATATCGGTCACGATGTCATCCAATGACAGATCCTTAGCCTCTACTTCCTCTGAGATGATGGTGTAGTTAGGCTGAACCTGCAGGGCGCACTCCAAAGCAATGTGAGATGCAGAACGGCCCATCAGTTTGATAAAGTGCCAGTACTTACGTGCAGAATTGCAGTCACGCTCAATGTTACCGATAACTTCAGCGTAGGTCTTGCAAGCAGTATCAAAACCAAATGAAGTCTCAATCTGGTCGTTCTTCAAGTCACCATCAATCGTCTTTGGGCAACCAATAACCTGAATGCCATAATTCTTAGCTGCATAATACTCAGCCAGGACACAAGCATTGGTATTAGAGTCGTCACCACCGATAATAACAACAGCCTTAATGTTGAGCTCCTTGAGGATTTCCAGACCCTTCTCGAACTGGTCAACTTTCTCCAGCTTAGTACGGCCTGAACCAATGATATCGAAACCACCAGTGTTGCGATATTCATCAATCACCTCAGCAGTCAATTCAATGTAGTTATGATCAACCAAACCGCCAGGTCCCATCAGGAAACCATACAGACGGTTAGCAGGGTTCAACTTCTTAAGGCCATCAAACAGACCTGACATTACGTTATGGCCGCCAGGAGCCTGGCCACCAGAAAGAATAACGCCCACATTCATGGGTGCGAATTCAGCAGCTTCGGCAGCGTTCTCAAACTTGATAAGAGGCATTCCGTAAGTGTTAGGGAACAACTTCTTGATCTCATCCTGATCTGCCACTGACTGAGTAGGTGCGCCAGCAACAGCCTTCACATTACCTCTCAGCGCCTTTGGCAACTTGGGCTGATAGGCAGCCCTTGCAATTTGCAATGCACTTTTTGTCATTTTTTTCTATGTAAATTAGTTAAAATCCAATATCGGACTGCAAATATCGCATTTTTTTTGAAGAAATGCAAATTTTTATACCAATGATATGATGCGATTAAGATTTATTTTATTATCTTTACCCGTTGAAAACTAATCCAAAACTTTCAGGAGGGAATTATTATGGCTAAAAGAAAAGATCTAAAGCAGTTTGTGAATGAAGTTTCTAGTGCTTTGTTCGCTGAATGTTTAGCTGCGAAATTGTACATCAAAGGTGTTAACCCACACATGGCAGATGAAGTATTAAGTGACATTCTTAACACGCAAGACGATTTTATCAGTCGCCTAAGTCATACAGAACCTGGTAACGTTAAAGGTTTCTATAAGCAATTTCACAACGAGTTCGATAAGAAAGTCACCGAGATTATTGATGCCATCGACAAATTAACTTTGGCTGATTAATGAAGAAAAAACTATTTGGTTTTATCTATTTCAAACTATTGGGATGGAAGATTAACTGTACCGTCCCCATTGAAGATAAATGTGTAATCTGTGTAGCTCCCCATACATCCAATTGGGACTTGTTTATAGGCAAACTTATATGGGGAGCTTTAGGAAGAGAAGCCAGTTTTCTGATGAAAAAAGACTGGTTTTTCTTTCCTTTAGGCGCTTTTTTCCGCTGGATGGGAGGCATACCTGTTGACCGGCAGAAAAAATCGGCATTAACAGAGCAACTGGCAACGCTTTTCAAACAAAGCAAACAGTTATGCTTAGCCATAACGCCAGAAGGTACACGTAAAGCCAATCCCAACTGGAAAAAAGGTTTTTATTACATTGCCTTGAATGCCAATGTTCCCATCATGCTGTTTGGTCTTGACTATCAAAGAAAACTGGTAGAGTGCACCAGGACTTTTATTCCAACGGGTGATTTTGAGCAGGATATTGTTGAAATTAAACAATATTATAAGGACTATAAGGGAAAACATCCCGAGAATTTTAATTATTAACCGGTATTTGGCCTCTGGCTATCAGTCATTGGCCAAATTTATTTATATAGAGTAGTGACAATTAGACATTATATTTTGACAGGACTACTTCTGATGGGCTGTTTCTTCAGTTCATCGGCACAGGATACACAAGATAAACTGTTGGAAGATCTCAACTCCTATTTAGGAAACTACCAGGATCCTGACGTGCAGTTGGAAAAGGTGGCCATAGATAGCATTAAAATAGATGATGACAGTCTTACTTTAGATGTGTTTGTCAACCTCAGACTGGCTTACATTCCCATGCGCCAAGCCAATGTGCAGCAACTCTATAATGATTTCAAGCAATTCATTCCGGCTGATTATCAAAACTACCACCTTACTATCCTGAGTGGTGAACGCGCCATTGAACAGCTGATACCTAATTATTATTTGACAGAGAAAGATACTCACCGGCTGTTTACCAACCTGGAATACAAAGGGAACCCGTGGACTTTGAATTTATCGCGACCTTTCTCCCCCACCAAAGGACTGTACAACAGACACATAGCCTTGTGGCAGAGCCATGGCTATTATTATGACATCAGACGCAAAGAGTGGCGCTGGCAACGCCCTCGGCTATATGGCACTACGGAAGACCAGTTTACACAAAGCATTGTATTGCCATTCCTCATCCCCATGCTGGAGAATGCAGGTGCCGTGGTATATACCCCCCGTGAGCGCGACATTCAGACACACGAAGTGGTGGTCGATAACGACGGCATGCAGTCGCGTTCTGTTTACAAAGAGATAGGAAGCAAAAAAGATAGCTGGGTGCGTAGTGACAGTGTGGGGTTTGCACAATGGAAACGCAATTATAATTATGGTGAGAATCCATTCAAGATGGGCACTGCCAGTTACGCTGTTACTGATAATAAAGGTAATGCTCAGGTGCAATGGATGCCCGACATCCCTGCTTCTGGCAATTATGCTGTATATGTCAGTTACCAGACTTTACCCAAAAGTGTTTCCGATGCGCATTATACCATTTATCACAGTGGCACCGTGACCAACATTCAGGTGAACCAACAGATGGGTGGTGGCACTTGGGTATATCTTGGCACTTATCATTTCACAGCAGGATACAATGAGAGTAACATGGTGACGCTTAGTAACCAAAGCCAAGAAAAGGGAGTTGTTACAGCCGATGCCGTGCGCTTCGGAGGTGGTATGGGAAACATGCTTCGCGCAGGTTCTACAAGTGGTATGCCTCGCTACTTGGAAGGTGCGCGCTACTGGGCACAGTGGGCAGGCATGAACGATAGCATTTACTCTACCTATGAAGGCAAGAATGACTACAACGATGATATCAATGTGCGATCAAAGACGGTGAACTATCTGTCGGGAGGTTCCATCTTCAACCCTGACGAGATAGGAATGAAAGTGCCATTTGAGACCTTGTTCTCTATCCATAGTGATGCAGGTATTGCCAACGAAGATAGTATTTTTGGATCACTCACCGTATATACGACAGGCTTCAACGAGGGTTTATTGGCATCGGGCGTGGATAGATATGCTTCACGCGACTTGGCCGATTTGATACATACTCAGGTCATTGATGACATTCGTGCCACCTATCCCAAGTACTGGAGAAGGCGGGCCATGTGGGACCGCAACTATTCTGAGACGCGCCTACCAGCCATGCCTTCAGCCATTTTGGAGACTTTAAGTCACCAGAACTTTGAAGACATGCGCTTTGGACATGATCCAAACTTTAAATTCGTGCTGGCACGCGCCATCTATAAAGCAGCTTTGCGTTTCAACGCCACCCAACATAGCACTGATTATGTGGTGCAGCCATTGCCCGTCACCCATTTTGCCACACAATTCAGTAGCGAGAACTCCTTGCAACTGAGCTGGCAAGCCAACCCTGACGCTTTAGAGCCAACGGCTACTCCAGAGGGCTATATTGTTTATACCCGCATGGGCAATGGTGATTTTGACAATGGGGTGCGTGTGAACGATACGTCTATAAACATAGAACTGGTGCCCGACGTATTGTTTTCTTTTAAGGTGACGGCCATCAACCAAGGAGGCGAAAGCTTGCCGAGTGAAATACTCAGTGCGTATAAATCATCACAAGAAACAGCCAAGATATTGGTGGTGAATGGTTTCGACCGCATAGCTCCACCTGCAGTCATTGATACAGAAGAAGAGGCTGGTTTTGATTTTGATGCCGACCCTGGTGTGGCTTACCACTATGACATATCAACGGGAGGCCGACAAAAGAACTTCAGTCGAAAAGCACGTGAGAGTCTGCGGGGTGACAGCGACAAGGAATGGGAAGGCCTGACCTTTGGAGGCAATCTCTTCCACTATCCTTATATACATGGACAAGCCATTGCCAAGGCACAGCTTTATAGTTTTGCCTCTACCAGTGATGAAGCTCTGGAAGCGGGCTATACCACGACAGAAGGCTATGGTGCTATTGACTACATATTGGGCATGGAACGCGATGATATCAATGCCCACCCTTTATTTGGTCAGCACTACAAGACCTTTAGCCTTGAAATGCAAAGGCTATTACAGACTTACACTCAGCAAGGAGGAAACGTTTTTGTCAGTGGCAGCTATATAGGAAGTGACATGCAGGATGCCCAAGAGACTAACTTTACCAGAGATGTTTTGAAGTACCAGTTTGAAGTACCTCACAGCCACACGGGTGATATATTTGGCGCTTACGGCATGAGTCGGACCGTGCAAGTAGCCTCAGCCCTCAATGCCGATTGCTATGCAGTATGCTCTGCTGACATCATCTCAGCAGTGGGCGATGCTTTTACAGCCATGGTTTATACCGATACCAATGAGAGCGCAGCAGTGGCCTACAAAGGAGCGCAATACCATACTTTCTCTATGGGATTCCCCTTCGAAGCCATCAACGACCCCGTTGAACGTGAGCATATCATGGCGTCTATCTTACGATTCCTCATCAACAGAAATTAAAACAAATAAGCGAGCTAATTTGTTTTTGTCTGCGACTTACACTAACTTTGCACGCGAAATAAAGCAATAGGAAAATATGAAAAAGTTTTTCGGGGGGAACAAGTACACCCCCAATGGCTACAGCAAAGAAATAGAAGAAAAGGTGCAAGACTGCATCCGTAGAGGCTATCACATGCCAAAGCGCTCTCTGCTTCGTACAAAAGAACAGATAGAGGGTATTCGTGCCGCAGGTAAACTTAACCAAGCCCTGCTTGACTATATTACCCCAATGGTAAAAGAAGGCGTTACTACGGCAGAGATTGACCATGCTGTATATGCTTTCACAACTGACCACGATGCTATTCCTGCTCCATTCCTCTATGAGGGCTTCCCTAAGAGTTCATGTATTAGCATAAACGATGTGGTGTGCCACGGCATTCCAAGTACCCGTGAAGTAATTAAGAATGGCGACATTGTGAACGTGGACCTGACAACCATCTATAAAGGATTTTTCGCTGATGCCAACCGTATGTTCCTGGTAGGTGATGTAAGCGAAGAAAACAGACGCCTGGTACAAGTCACAAAGGAGTGCCGAGACATTGGCGTAGAAATGGCTAAGCCTTGGGCTCGCCTTGGCGACATTGGTGCTGCTATACAGCAACATGCCGAGAGCAATGGCTATAGTGTGGTGCGCGACTTATGTGGACATGGTTGCGGCGTGAAGTTCCACGAAGAACCTAACGTGAACCACTTTGGCAAGGCTGGCACTGGTATGGTGCTGGTACCTGGCATGACTTTCACAATTGAACCTATGATTAACATGGGTAAGTATCAAGTGTTCATCGATGAGGACGATGGTTGGACCGTATTTACAGAAGACGGGCTTCCTTCAGCTCAATGGGAAAGTCACATTTTGATTACCGAAACAGGCAACGAAATAATCTGCGAATGAAAAACATACGAAACTTCTGCATCATAGCCCATATTGACCATGGTAAAAGCACCTTGGCCGACCGTCTGCTTGAGTTTACCAATACTATCCAGATTACAGAGGGGCAGATGCTCGACGACATGGACCTGGAAAGAGAACGAGGCATCACCATCAAAAGTCATGCTATCCAGATGGAATATCAATACAAGGGCGAGCAATATACCCTTAATCTGATTGACACTCCGGGACACGTAGATTTCAGCTATGAGGTGAGCCGTAGTATCGCTGCTTGTGAAGGTGCTCTGCTGGTGGTTGACGCCAGTCAGGGTGTACAGGCACAAACCATTTCCAATCTCTATATGGCTTTGGAACATGATTTGGAAATTATTCCTGTGGTCAACAAGTGCGACATGCCTAATGCCATGCCTGATGAGGTGGAAGATGAGATTGTAGAGCTGCTGGGATGCGACCGCAAAGATATCATCCGTGCCAGTGCACGTACTGGTTTGGGGGTGGAAGAAATCCTGAATGCCATAGTTGAGCGTGTGCCCCATCCAGAAGGCGATGAAGAAGCACCGTTGCAGGCGCTGATCTTCGACTCTGTTTTTAATTCTTTCCGTGGTATCATTGCCTATTTCAAGGTTGTGAACGGTGTTATACACAAAGGAGACAAAGTGAAGTTCTTCAATACGGGTAAGGAATATGATGCCGACGAGGTAGGTGTGCTGAAGATGGACATGGTGCCTAAGAACGAATTGCGTACAGGTGACGTAGGCTATATCATCAGTGGTATCAAGACCTCAACGGAAGTGCGCGTGGGCGATACGATTACTCACATTGCCCGTCCTTGCAGCCAAGCTATCTCTGGTTTTGAAGAGGTAAAGCCCATGGTCTTTGCAGGCGTCTATCCTATTTCTCCCGAAGACTATGAAAACCTGCGTGCCAGCTTGGAGAAGTTACAACTCAACGATGCTGCGCTTACCTTCCAGGCCGAATCGTCAGTGGCCTTGGGCTTTGGGTTCCGTTGCGGCTTCTTGGGACTGTTACACATGGAGATTGTGCAGGAGCGACTGGATCGTGAGTTCGACATGGATGTCATTACGACTGTGCCCAACGTTAGCTACAATATATATGACAAGCATGGCGTTATGACTGAGGTGCACAATCCTGGCTCAATGCCCGATCCTACGACCATTGATCATATCGATGAACCATATATACGTGCCAGTATCATCACTGCCACCGACTATATTGGTCCTATCATGACACTTTGTTTAGGGAAACGTGGCGAATTGGTGAAACAGGAATACGTCAGTGGCAACCGTGTGGAGATTTATTACGATATTCCATTGGGTGAAATCGTGATTGACTTCTACGATAAACTGAAGAGCATCTCTAAGGGATATGCCTCTTTTGACTATCATCCCAATGGTTTTAGAGCATCCAAACTCATCAAACTGGATATACTGCTTAACGGCGAGCCTGTTGATGCCCTCTCTACCCTCACCCACGAAAGTAATGCCTACGATTTAGGCCGACGCATGTGTGAGAAGTTGAAGGAACTGATTCCAAGACAGCAATTCGATATTGCCGTGCAAGCTGCCATTGGCGCTAAGATTATTGCGCGAGAAACCATCAAGCAGGTTCGTAAGGATGTGACCGCTAAGTGTTATGGTGGTGACGTGAGCCGTAAGCGCAAATTGCTTGAAAAACAGAAACGAGGTAAGAAGCGCATGAAGCAGATTGGCAATGTGGAGGTTCCACAGAAGGCTTTCTTGGCTGTATTGAAACTTGACTAATCTCTACCTTATTATAAATAATAACCGTCAGGCCTATTTTGGAACCTGACGGTTTTTATAGTAACATCATTCAATGTCAAACCTGGCTAAACCTTGATGATCTCCCTCTGTGACACGGAGGGCCCCACTCTTCTGCTTTTCTTCCAACAAACAAGTTTGGCTAAACCTTGATGATCTCCCTCCGTGACACGGAGGGATCCACTCTTCTGCAATTCCATCCAATGATCAAAACGGGTTAAACCTTAATTATTTCCCCGCAACGCGGGGAAATAATCTCCCTCCCTATTCCATCCAATGATCAAAACGGGAAGATACCTGTTTTAGATAGTCTATTATACTGAGATGCTGCGGACAAATACCTTCGCATTGTCCACATTCAATACAATCTTCTGCACGACCGAACTCCTTGGTCAAATCACCATATTTAGTATAGTAGATGGTCCACCCTTTATGCTCCATATCCTCACGCATCAAATCATTGTAGAGCGAGAAGTACTGAGGAATTGGTATCTGCTGAGGACAACCCTCGGTACAATAAGAGCAACCAGTACAAGGTACGGCTATTTGATTATTAATTATGTCAGCTACCTTTGCACACAAAGCTACTTCCTCTTCAGTAAGCGGTTTAAAATCTGCCATATACGACACATTATCCTTCATCTGGTCTAAAGTACTCATACCAGAAAGCACCATCATGACATTAGGCAAAGAAGCGGCAAAACGAATGGCCCAGCTTGGTATGGACATTGCTGGATTAGCTGCTCGGAACAAATTCTCTGCTGCCTGTGGTACTTTAGCCAGTGTACCACCCTTTACAGGTTCCATAACAATCACCGGTTTACCATGCTTCACGCAAACTTCATAGCATTTGCGGCTCTGCACCCACTCGTTTTCCCAATCCAAGTAGTTCAGCTGTAACTGTACGAACTCCATCTCTGGATGTGCAGTAAGCACCTCATCCAATAGCTCTGCGTTATCGTGGAAAGAGAAACCCATGTGCTTCACCAATCCTTTAGCCTTCTTGTCGGCAATCCAAGTAAAACAGTCAAGTTGGTTATACTTTGCATAGCTGCTTTTCTCGATATCATGTATCAAATAATAATCAAAGTAGCCAGCACCCGTCTTTTCCAATTGCGCATTGAAAATCTGGTCACGGTCTTCCTTTGAGTTAATGAATCCATAATGCAGTTTAGTTGCCAACGTATAGGTGTTGCGAGGATGACGTTCCACCAAAGCCTTTTTCGTAGCATTCTCACTTGAGAAACCCACATACATCCAAGCAGTATCAAAATAAGTAAATCCTTTCTCTATGAAAAGATCCACCATCTGCTTCATTTGTTCCAAATCTACAGATGATGCCACTTTGGGGTCAGTCAAAGGCAGTCGCATCAATCCAAATCCAAACTTTTTCATAATTACGTAACTATAGTTATTATCCTACTTGCAAAGATATAAAAAAAATCAATCAATGTCAATCAGTTCATACTTTTGTGAACCCAACCCTATTTGTGCAGCATAATCTACGGTATGTGTGCCATGCTGACG
>JAIKZS010000146.1 GCA_024682035.1 Bacteroidaceae bacterium | reverse complement strand
GTCACGAACTCATCATGTCAGACTTATTCAGGTGGCTATAGCGCCGGGGTTCCACCTCTTCCCATCCCGAACAGAGAAGTTAAGCCCGACCACGCCGATGGTACTGCCCACAAGGTGGGAGAGTAGGTAGCCGCCGTCTTTATTGAAGCGGTCTTCAGATAACTCTGGGGACCGCTTCTTGCATATAATGACGTTATTATTAAATATTTTTATTTATAAAAGCATTTTATATACAGAATATTTTGTAACTTTGCAACTCGAATTATTTATGTAAAGGAATTGTTATGTTAGAGAATTTTGAAATAGATTTGAAGGCTATTGAAGACGAAGGTGTCTTTTCTTATTCTCTTGATGACGCTTTCTTTAAAGAGATAGATGCTCAAGATATTTCAGGTGGACAAGTAGAAGCGCAGGTGATTGTAAAAAAAATGTCAGCTTCTTATGAGTTAGGCTTGCATGTTAATGGTGTGATTACTATACTATGCGATAGATGCCTAGACGATATGATTCAACCAATAGAGGCTGATACGGTTTTAAAAGTGAAGTTTGGCCCTTCTTACAAAGATGATGGTGATGACCTTATTATCGTTCCAGAGGAATTGGGTAAGGTAAATGTAGCATGGTTCCTTTATGAGGTTGTTGCATTATCTATTCCAATTCAGCATGTGCATGAACCTGGTAAGTGTAACGAAGAAATGATGAAAATATTGAAAGAGCATTCAGGACAATTTTTAGAAGATGAGAATAATGTTGTTAATAATGATAGCAACATGACTGATCCACGTTGGAATGATTTAAAGAAATTATTAAATAACAATTAAATAAATTTAGAAAATGGCACATCCTAAGAGAAGACAGTCTAAAACTAGAACTGCTAAAAGAAGAACTCATGATGTAGCAGTTGCTCCTACATTGGCAATCTGCCCAAATTGTGGTGAGTGGCATGTTTATCACACAGTATGTCCAGCTTGCGGCTATTACCGTGGTAAGTTAGCAGTTGAAAAAGAGGCAGCCGTTTAATCGGTAGTTCTGTTATGAATAAGGCAGGTATAGCAGAAAAGGTTTGCCCGTTTGAGCAAGCCTTTTCATGTACCTACTTTTAACTCAGTGTATAGAGCTAACTATGGATAAAATTAATGCCGTTATTACAGGAATTGCAGGTTATGTCCCTGATTATATTTTGACAAACGAAGAGTTGTCAAAAATGGTTGATACAAGTGATGAATGGATAATGTCTCACGTTGGTATCAAAGAACGCCATATTCTCAAAGAAGAAGGTTTGGGAAGTGGCTATATGGCTCGTAAAGCTTGCAGAAAACTGATCAGAGAAACAGGTACGAATCCCGATGATATAGATTTGTTAGTTGTTGCAACAACAACTCCTGACTATCATTTCCCTTCAACTGCTTCAATACTTTGTGAGAAATTAGGATTGAAAAATGCTTTTGCCTTTGATATGGAAGCCGCGTGCAGTGGTTTTTTGTATGCATTGGAAATAGGAGCAAGTTTTATTCGTTCTGGTCGATATAAAAAAGTATTATTAGTGGCAGCAGAAAAGTTGTCTTGTATGGTTAATTACAATGACCGTAATACATGCCCACTTTTCGGTGATGGGGCTGCTGCTTGTTTTTTAGAGCCTACGTTTGAAGAAATTGGTGTTATTGATTCTTATTTGCGAACAGACGGGCTAGGTTTGCCTTCTTTGCATATGAAAGCAGGAGGTTCTGTATGTCCACCATCGTATTTTACGATAGATAACCAAATGCATTATATCTATCAAGATGGCCGACCTGTTTTCAAACATGCTGTAACAGATATGACATTGGCATGTAATAAAGTGATTGAAAACAATGGACTGACTAAGGAAGATATAAAGTGGATAGTTCCTCATCAGGCTAATTTGCGAATAATTGAATCTGTTGCTCATATGCTGCAGGTACCAAAGGAAAAGGTGTTAGTTAATATTGAACATTATGGCAATACCAGCGCAGTTTCTGTTCCTTTGTGCTTGATGGATTACGAGCATATTTTGAAGAAAGGAGACAAGATAATTCTTACAACATTTGGTGCTGGTTATTCATGGGGCGCAATTTATTTAGTGTGGGGTTATGATGGTCAATCTCATTTAGATAAGATTCGTAACGCTGATATTAAGAAATAATTTTTTTAATGCACAAAAGAGCGCATCATATATAAACATACGATGCGCTCTTTTGTGCTAATTTTTAGAAGGTTTTATGCATAAGGCAGGTTTTGTAAATATTGTAGGCAATCCTAATGTAGGTAAATCTACTTTGATGAATGCGTTATTGGGTGAGCGTATTTCTATAGCTACCTTTAAGGCTCAGACCACACGTCATCGTATTATGGGTATTTATAATACGGATGATATGCAGATAGTATTTTCTGATACGCCGGGAGTAGTTAAACCCGCATATAAGTTACAAGAGTCTATGTTGGAATTTTCCAATTCTGCACTTGCCGATGCTGACGTTCTTCTTTATGTAACTGATGTGGTTGAAAAAGCGGAGAAGAACGATGACTTTATTGATAAAGTAAGAAAACTGGAAGTCCCAATTATTGTATTAATAAATAAGATAGATTTGTCAAATCAGCAAAATTTGGAAGTCTTAGTTGAAGAGTGGCACTCAAAATTGCCTATGGCTGAGATTATTCCTATTTCTGCGTCTAATAGATTTAACGTGGATGTGGTTTTACGTAGAGTTAAAGACTTAATGCCAGATTCTCCACCTTATTTTGACAAAGATCAATGGACAGATAAACCGGCTCGTTTCTTTGTATCTGAGATATTAAGAGAGAAGATATTGCTATATTATGACAAGGAAATACCTTATTCTGTTGAGGTGGTTGTAGAGCGCTTCAAGGAAACAGAAAATAATATAAGTATCAATGCTATCATTTATGTTGAGAGAGAGTCACAAAAAGGTATTATTATAGGGCACCAAGGTAAAGCACTAAAAAAAGTGTCGACTGAAGCACGTAAAAGTTTAGAGAAGTTTTTTGGTAAGAAAATTTACTTAGAGACTTTTGTTAAGCTTGATAAAGATTGGCGTAATTCCGACAAGGAATTGAGAAATTTTGGTTATGACCAAAAAGATTAATTTGATAACTCAAGCAAATACAGTTTTATAATTATGGGAAATATTGTAGCCATTGTAGGACGACCTAACGTAGGAAAATCGACTATATTTAATCGTTTGACGCAGACTCGTCGAGCTATTGTTGCAGAACAGGCTGGTACAACCCGTGACCGCCAATATGGAAAGTCGGAATGGGGAGGGCGTGAGTTCTCCGTTATTGATACAGGAGGATGGGTTGTAAATTCAGAAGATATATTTGAGGAAGAAATCCATAAGCAAGTATTATTGGCAGTTGAAGAAGCTGATGTTATATTGTTTGTAGTAGATGTGGCATATGGCTTGAATGATCTTGACCAGGAAGTAGCTTTTATTTTACGAAAGGCTAACAAACCGGTTGTACTGGTAGCAAATAAGGCTGATAATAATGAGTTGGCTTTTGGTGCTTCTGAGTTTTATAGTTTAGGCCTTGGCGACCCATTCTGTATTTCTGCTTTGACTGGCAGTGGAACTGGCGATTTGCTTGACGAAGTTGTCTCACATTTGAAGAAAGAAGATGATGGGTTGACAGAGAACCTACCCCGTATAGCTGTTGTTGGCCGCCCTAATGCAGGCAAATCATCTATCGTCAATGCTTTGATAGGAGAAGATCGTAATATTGTTACGGATATAGCAGGCACTACACGTGATTCTATATATACACGATACAATAAATTTGGTTTTGATTTTTATTTGGTTGATACAGCAGGAATTCGTAAAAAAACCAAAGTAACTGAAGAATTAGAGTATTATTCTGTGGTACGTTCAATACGCGCCATAGAAAATTCTGACGTATGTGTCCTGATGCTTGATGCCACTCGCGGTATTGAAAATCAAGATTTGAATATTTTTTCTTTAATTCAGAAGAACTCCAAAGGTTTAGTTGTCGTGGTTAATAAGTGGGACTTAGTGGAAGAGAAAAACGATAAGGTAATCAAGACTTTTACAGAAGCTATTTATAATCGATTTGCTCCTTTTGTTGATTTCTCTATCATTTTTGCTTCTGCTTTAACTAAGCAACGTATTCTAAAGGTCTTAGAAGAAGCTCGTCAGGTTTATAAAAATAGAACTACCCGTGTTTCAACTGCTAAGTTGAATGAAGAGATGCTCCCATTAATTGAGGCATATCCTCCTCCAATGACTAAAGGAAAGATGTTAAAGATAAAATACATCACACAGTTGCCTAACATGGCAGTGCCATCTTTTGTGTTTTTTGCCAACCTACCACAGTATATTAAGGAGCCTTATAAACGCTTCCTAGAGAATAAACTGCGTGAGAAATGGAATTTTAAAGGAACTCCGATTAATATATTTATAAGACAGAAATGATTGAATTGAGAGGCATATGCAAGTCTTTTGATGGTCTTGATGTATTAAAGGATATCAGTGCTATCTTTGAAAATGGTAAGACTAATCTTGTTATAGGTCAAAGTGGATCTGGTAAGACCGTACTGATGAAGTGTATTGTAGGGCTACTAACGCCAGATTGTGGTCAATTGCTTTATGATGGTCGTGATTTCCTTAGTTTGGGTAAACAAGAGAAGAAGTTGCTTCGTCGAGAGATGGGTATGATTTTTCAGAGTGCCGCTTTATTTGATTCTATGACTGTATTAGAGAATGTGATGTTCCCATTGAATATGTTCAGCAATGACACTTTGCGCGAGCGTACCCGGCGAGCTCGTTTCTGTTTGGAACGTGTTAATCTTATGACTGATGCACATGACAAGTTCCCCGGCGAGATTAGCGGAGGAATGCAGAAACGTGTTGCTATAGCTCGTGCTATAGCTCTTAATCCTCAATATCTTTTTTGTGATGAGCCCAATTCAGGTCTTGACCCAAAAACTTCACTCGTAATTGACGAATTAATACAGAGTATAACGCATGAATATAATATGACGACTATTATTAATACACATGATATGAATTCTGTGATGGGTATTGGTGAAAGTATTATTTTTATTCATAAAGGTAGCTTGGAGTGGAGAGGTGCTAGTAAAGACGTTATTTCTTCTACCAATCAAAAATTGAATGATTTTATTTTTGCTTCCGATTTATTCAAAAAAGTAAAAGAAGTCGAAGAACACGAACAGCATAACTAGAAAACTATCATGCCAATATAAAAAACAAAAGGGAGACAAAAATGTCTCCCTTCGTTTTTTATAAAAGAAACTGATGTTTAAATCAACTCCATAACTACAGACATTACTTTCTGCCCAATAGCCTCAGCCTTTTCAGGTGATGAAGCCTCGCTATATACTCGGATAATAGGCTCAGTATTGCTACTCCTTAAATGCACCCAAGCATCGGCAAAGTCAATCTTTACACCATCTATGTCATTAATTTCTTCTTTCTTATATAATTCTTTTACTTTAGCCAATATACTTGGTACATCTGTGTCTGGCTTAAGGTCAATACGATTTTTTGCCATAAAGTAAGAAGGATAAGTGGCACGTAGTTCGCTTACCTTTTTGCCTTCGTGTGCAATGTGGCTAAGTAATAGAGCAATGCCCACTAAAGCGTCACGTCCATAATGAATGGCAGGATAAATAACTCCACCATTGCCTTCGCCACCTATTACAGCTCCCACTTCTTTCATTTTGGTTGTTACATTAACTTCGCCAACCGCAGAAGCATAATATTGCATGCCATAATTGCGTGTAACATCTCGTAATGCACGGGTAGAGCTCAGATTAGATACTGTATTGCCTGGTGTGTGTTTTAAGATATAATCTGCTACAGTAACCAATGTGTATTCTTCACCATACATTTTCCCGTTTTCACAAATCATAGCTAAACGATCTACATCTGGATCTACAACAAAGGCTACATCATGATTACCCTTTTTCATCAGCTGCATAATGTCACTTAGATTCTTTTCCAGTGGCTCAGGGTTATGCTGGAAATCACCTGAAGGCTCAGTATAAAGTCCTGTTACGGTTTCCACGCCCAATTGCTTTAATAATGCGGGAAGAATTATACCTCCAACTGAGTTTACTGTATCAATAGCAACGCGGAAATGAGCATTCCGAATAGCTGTTATATCAACCAAAGGTAAAGCCAATACAGCATCAATATGCTTCTGATTATATGATAGGTCTTTACGATAGTTGCCCAACTTGTCAACTTCAGCATAGTCAAAGTCTTCAGCTTCAGCTATGCGTAACACTTCATTGCCTTCTTCTTTGTTCAGGAATTCTCCTTTTTCATTCAGCAATTTCAATGCATTCCATTGTTTAGGATTATGAGACGCTGTGAGGATAATTCCACCGCTGGCCCCTTCCATGGTAACGGCCAGCTCTGTCGTTGGGGTAGTAGCAAGATCAATATCAACCACATCCCATCCCATGCCCATCAAAGTACCTACAACTACGTTACGTACCATAGGACCTGAAATGCGAGCATCACGACCAACAACTATCTTATTGTTTTTTATGGTGCAAGTTCTCCTAATCAAAGTAGCATATGCAGAAGTAAACTTAACAATGTCTAAAGGCGTCAAACCTTTACTCGCACTACCACCTATAGTGCCGCGAATGCCTGAAATAGATTTAATTAAGGTCATTTTATCTATATAATTGAAATTTATGAATATCGTAAAAATATGCTTTCACTGCGCTCATGGCGGTTTCATGGCCCATTTTTGAAGGAACAATGAGTTTTACTCGTGCCCCATCACGGATGTAATTGAATGGGATAAGCCAACCTTGGGGAACATTTTGGCTGCTATAGACATAATACATCATTCCGGCGCTAAAAAGACCAGAAACACCTGTGCTTGTTTTTTGGTAGCGGAAAATATCTACTTGCGCAATTTGGGCGACATTGAGGTTGCTCATAACAAATGTAGCAGCACTATCTTTTTCCAGTCGGTATTCTGCGTAACGTGCAAGCACCATATCATTGTTACGAATAGTGTCGGCTAATTCATCAGACCCTTTGTCGATTATCTGCATATAAACACCACTCGTAGTCTGAACATATTCATTTTTGCTTACATCGGTCACGCAACCAGCATCTTGAAATTCTTTCTGTGTAATAACTTTGATGTCGTTGTCCTTGATAAAATTCTTAATAGCATCTTTCTCCTCATTCAGTAGTTCTGCGTAAGTAACACTGTCAGAGCAAGCATTAAAAACTATGCAAACAGCGACAAAGCTAATAATACATAAAACAAGTTTCTTCATTTTATACTTATTTTTATTTGCAAAAATAGGTCATTTCATTCTAATGTACGAAACTGTAGCCCGAAAGCTTGCAATTTTTAACCTTATTTAGTTACTTGGGGTGCTGATTATAGCATTCATCAAGCAAGCTTTTATATTTTTTAAGAACTTTCTTAAACTGTTCAGCTGCTTCTTTGATATCTATCTTTCGAAGCTCACCACCCGAAGCATTTTTATGTCCTCCACCATTAAATTCCTCTGCCACCACATTACACGGAAAATCACCAATAGAGCGCAGCGATACTTTTACCAAATTTTTCTCTTTATCTTCTCTCAAAAAACAGGTAAAAATAACCTCTTTAATTTGAAGCGGCATGTTCACAAATCCTTCGCTGTCACCTTTTTCATAATGAAAATGTTGTTGCTGATCGTTTGACAAGGTCAATAGGGCCGTGTGGTATTCGGGCAAGACCTCCATACCAGCAAGTATATGTCCTTGTAAATACAACCGGTTTGCCGTAAAATTATAATTCACCTTTCTGTATATAAGGTCCTTGTCAACCTGTTTGCTAAGTAGCATACTGACAATAGAGAATATTTCAGGATTGTTGGAATTATAAGTAAAACCGCCCGTATCAGTCATCATTCCTGTGTATATACAGGTAGCAACCATGACATTCATCTGTTCAAAGTATCCTAAGTCAAAGAGAAAGCGAAATAGGAGTTCGCACGTAGAAGATTGATTAGGATGTGAGATTATGATGTTAGCAAATTGATCAGGACCAAGATGGTGGTCTAACAAAATTTTTCTGGATTTAGACTCATTTATTTTTGTTGCCATCTCATCAATGCGATCTAACCTATTAAAATCCATGCAACAAATCACATCAGCTTCTTCAATTCTCTTGTTTGCCTCGTCCTTATGTCGGTTGTAAAATAAAACGCTATCCGCTCCAGGTAGCCATCCTAAGAAATCAGGGAATTGGTTAGGCAAAATCACCCATGCTTTTTTCTGTAAATGTTGCAAATAATGATACAAAGCCAAAGAAGAACCAATGGCATCACCATCGGGGTTGGTATGAGCCACGATAACAAATTTTTGGCAGTCAGATAACCACTCTGTAAACCTTGTTATATGTTCACGTTCTATGATTTCAGTTAGCATAATTTATCCTAATTGTTTGCGTGGCAAAAGTAATGAAAAAGATTGTAATTAGCAATATTATAACCTCATTATGGTGCTTATTAGATGGCACCCAACCATTAGCCATGTTGCTAATAAGGTGCTGATAGCCCTGCATGCAGTGCGGAGGTTTAAATACCGTATAAAAAGATATACACAGCAGTAGAATAAAGCAATTTCTAAAGCGTTGGTCCTTAGGTTGTCAATAGATGCTAATGGCATACCTGCCAGTTGATACAATAATCCGTTTAATACCTCTATCAAGCTGTTGACACCTTCAGCAACCCATTGTTGTATTCCAGGCAAAGGAGTTGTAAATAGCATCATAACAGCTCCATACATGATTATTGTTATTAGCGGTAATACGAGTAAATTACTGAGCAAGAAATGCGTCGAAAAACGATGGAAGTACAGAATTACCAATGGAGCTGTACCTATTTGTGCAGCAATTGATACTGTCATAATATCTTTTATCTTTTTTATCACATTAAGTTTGGGATCTGGTACAATTAAAGCTATTCGGGGCTGAAGGATAAGAATGGATGCAACTGCAATGAAAGAGAGCTGAAAACCTACATCGAAAAGCCATAATGGGTTATATAATAACATTCCAAAAGCAGTAAATGTTAAGATATGCAGACCTGCAGGATGCTCCTCCTTGAATGAAGCAATGGCGTGTATGCTGAACATGATGGTTGAACGGACAACAGAGGTTGATAAACCTGTGAAGATAGCATATATCCATAATGTGCCAATGATAAGACAGATAGATGGCAGTTTTATATAAGATGCTCGTTTCCATAAAGGCATGAAGAGCAACAGCATGAATCCGTAAACAAGTCCGATGTGCAAGCCTGATAAAGCCAATACATGACTAACACCGGCAATTGAATAAGTCTCACGTATCTCATCGCTCAAATCATCTTTAATGCCTGTTGTTAAGGCTGTTATAATGGCGAAAGCATCGCCACTAAAACCTAAGCTTTTAAATTTGTCGATAATAGCTGTACGTAAATCCTGACATTGCTGTATCCAGTCTTTCACGTCATTATGCCCTTTAACTATCCAATGCCCCGCTTTAATATATCCGGTGCCAGTAATCCCTTTACGCTTAAGGTAGCTTACGTAATCAAAATCTCCCGTAAAGTCATTATTTGGGGGTTGTAATTTAGCATATAATAATATGGTGTCCCCCTGCACGATTGTGGCTGAAGAATCATCTTTAGCCACATACAAGAGAAAGTCATGCGACTTTTTGCCCAGCTCGTACACATTGGCCTCAAGTAAATATGTGCGAGGCTTTTCTTGAGGAGGCTTCTTTACTATAGCGATGTAATGACCAGGTTGGTCGCTAAAGGTATAATCGGTTTTTGATAATTGCCAAGAAGTAAGTAGGTACCCACAGCAAATGATTGTTATATTTAATGCGGCAGCAAATATCCAGTCGTGCCTCTTGTTAAAAATAACTTCTGAGACTGCAACTAACCAAGCAAAAAGTAAAAGTACCCATACCCATTCAAGATGAGTTATAGGGATATACCATCTAATAGCAATGCCAACAGCCAGGGGCAATAATAACCTGATAGACGGATGTCGTTGAATGGCTGTTGACAGCATAAATGCTAAAGATTTTTCAGGGCTTCAATGGCAGCTATAGGATCAGCTGCCGAGAAAACGGCATTGCCTGCCACCAAGACATCGGCTCCTGCCTCAATGAGTCTCGCTCCTGTATTGATGTTTACTCCTCCGTCAATCTCAATTAAAGCATGTGAGCCCGATTCATTAATTAAATCACGTAGCTCTCTTGTCTTCTTTACCGTGTTTTCAATAAATTTTTGTCCGCCAAAACCAGGGTTGACACCCATTAACAAAACCATGTAAACATCGTTTATGATGTCTTTTAACATCGAAACAGGTGTAGAAGGATTCAGCGTAACAGCCGGTTCCATGCCAGCATCACGAATTTGTTGTATTACACGATGTAAATGCGGGCAGGTTTCATAATGTACATTCATGATATAGGCACCCAAGGCTTTGATTTCTGGAATAAACTTCTCTGGTTGCACAATCATCAAGTGTACATCAAGTGGCTTGTTAGACAGTTTAACTACATGCTTTAGTACTGGGAAGCCAAAAGAAATGTTTGGCACAAACACACCATCCATGATGTCACAATGAATCCAGTCGGCTTCACTTTGGTTCAGCATGTCTATTTCATCAGCCAAATGAGCGAAGTCGGCCGATAGGATAGAAGGAGAGATGATAGGTTTCATAAGCACATTATTTAAAATAGCATTGGTTTATTATCTTGAATCCTCGTAATAATTCTTCAGTTTGTAAGCGCTTCTTTCCAGGCAGTTGCAAAGATTTGATGTCAATAAATCCGTCAGTTGCTGCTACATGCAGGTAAGTTTTTCCATCAGTAACAATGCTGCCTGCCAGATAGTTGTGGGTTTTTAGAATCTTTGCTGTTTGATATATTTTTACAGGTATAGGCGATTCTGTTTCAGACTGATGCAACTCTGTCCATGCCGTTGGGTAGGGCGATAAACCTCGCACATGATTATAGATTGTTTCCACATTGTTGCTCCAATTAATGCGACAAGTGTCTTTAAAAATCTTAGGAGCAGGACGTAGCGTTTCGTCTGCAATCATATTCTCTTGCGGTATTGACTTTACGGTACCGTTAATGATAGCATCTACCGTTTCTGTCACCAGCTTTCCTCCTAGCACCATTAACTTGTCGTGTACCATACCCACATCATCAGTATCGGCAATGGGCACTTTAACCTGCTGAATAACTTCTCCTGTATCAATCTCGTGTTTCAAGAAGAAGGTGGTGATGCCAGTTTCTTTGTCACCATTCATAACAGCCCAGTTGATGGGAGCTGCACCACGGTATTGTGGTAATAATGAAGCATGTAAATTGAAAGTACCATATTTTGGCATACTCCATACAATCTCGGGCAACATTCTAAATGCCACCACAATTTGCAAATCTGCTTGCCAAGCCCTAAGTGTTTCTATAAAACTTTCGTCCTTTAGTTTCTCTGGTTGTAATAAGGGCAGGTTGTGCTCTAAGGCATATTGTTTAACGGGCGAGAACTGAATTTTGTGTCCTCTGCCAGCGGGCTTGTCGGGCATGGTTATAACACCTACCACATTGTATCCGCCTTCTACCAGACAACGCAGCGATTCTACGGCAAAATCTGGAGTGCCCATATACACTATTCTTAGGCTATCTTTGGTTTGACTTTTACTATTCATTATATATTATATCAAAAATATCTATTCCTCGTCATCCTGTTTATTACTATTAAACAACAGGCTTACTACTACTAAAACCTCAGCTTACTACTACTAAAACCTTTTCTATTCTGCAGTGAGGTTTAGTAACATGCCTCGGTAAGAATTGAAGATTTTTGATTTCGAAACAAAGCCTATATATTTTCCAGTTTCATCCACCACTGGCAAGTTCCAAGCATTTGTTTCGTCAAATTTCTTCATTACTTGTTCCATGTTGTCATTATATAATAACCTGCCAGGAGGTGAAACCATTAGTTTCTTAACTGTAAATATGTGATATAGCTCCTGCCTGAACATGATGTTACGAATACTGTCAAGCAAAACTAAGCCCATTAATTTCCCCTCTTCGTCAACCACGGGGAAGATGTTTCGTTTTGATGTGGCTATTATACCTATCATCTCGCCCATGTCCATCTCTGGTCGCACAGTCTTAAAGTCTTTTTCAACCACGTTTTCGGTTTTCATCAGCGTTAAAATAGCTTTGTCTTTGTGGTGTGTAAGTAGCTCACCCTTTTTGGCCAGTCGCATAGAATAAATGCTATGAGGCTCAAATACAATGATTGTTAAATATGCACTTACAGAAACAATAAGCAACGGCAAGAACAAATCATACCCTCCGGTCAGCTCGGCAATGAGGAAAACTCCTGTTAACGGGGCATGCATAACACCACTCATGATGCCAGCCATGCCCATTAAAGCAAAGTTTTTTTCAGGCAAATAGTAAGTAAACTCAATGGTGTTGCTGTAGTGAGCAAAAATAAAGCCAGCTATACATCCTAAAAACAATGAAGGTGCAAATACACCACCACAACCTCCACCGCCATTCGTAGCACTAGAGGCAAATACTTTTGTAAGCAGAATTAATATCAGGAAAACAATCAGCCAATTGTTATGCCCATAGAACAAAGAGTTATTCATTACAGCATTCCAATCTTGTTCAGCTGTTCCGTTTAGCAATAATGTAATAGTATCATATCCTTCTCCATAAAGAGGTGGGAACAAGAAAATAAGTATGCTCAGGATAAGGCCTCCTACAACGAGTTTCTGCCAATTTTTCTGCAACTTTCCAAATAAGTTTTCTGTGGCATTCATGGCCCGAGTGAAATACAATGAAACCAATCCACAAAAAATGCCCAATAAGATAACATAAGGTATTCGTTCTAGTTGGAAAGCCTCGTCAAGGTGAAATTCAAACATAGCATTTTGCCCCGTGGTAAAATAAGCTACTGTCGCTGCAGTTACAGAAGCTATGAGTAAGGGTAAAAGTGAATTCATAGTCAGGTCAATCATAATGACCTCAATCGTAAAGACAAGTCCGGCAATAGGCGCCTTGAAGATACCTGCTACAGCTCCTGCAGCTCCGCAACCAACCAATAGCATTAAAATGTTTTGAGGCATCTTAAAAATAGTGCCCAGTTGCGAACCTATGGAAGATCCAGTTAGTACAATAGGTGCCTCTGCTCCTACCGACCCACCAAAACCAATGGTTATTGAGCTGGCTATCAGGCTCGACCACGTGTTGTGCTTCTTTATATGCCCTTCGCGTTTGGAAATAGCATAAAGAATTTTTGTTACACCATGACTGATGTCATCTTTTACAATATGGCGAATAAAAAGTCCTGTAATGAAGATGCCAATTACGGGATAGACTAAATAAAGGAAGTTGGCCTCTGAGCTAATAAAACTACCCGTTAAGAAGGACTGTATCCAAGCTATGAGCATTTTTAATATCCAAGCCGCCAATGCACAACCTAAGCCCACGAGAAAACTTAAAACCAGCACAAATTGTCTTTCTTTTATGTGCTGTTCTCTCCATTCTATGAATAGCTCCAATCGGGTTTTTCTAGTAACAGGTTTTTCCATAGTCACATTCTGATAATTTTGATTTCCCCCTTAGCGCTAAGTTTAATAATGCTTGATGGCTTAGCTTCAATCTTTTCATCTCTTCTGCTTTCAACAATGTAGTCCACTGCCTTCTTAATCTCCTCGCTTATTTCACTGAAATTAGCAGGTGATGGAGTGCCACTTATGTTGGCCGATGTCGAAACGATGGCTTTACGGAATCTCTGACACAGTTGCTTGGAAAAAGCTTCGTTTGTGATGCGGATGCCCACACTGCCATCTTCGGCAATAAGATTCTTGGCCAGATTACGAGCCCCATCGTAAATGATAGTCATAGGTTTATCTGATAATTCAATCAGGTCCCAGGCCACATCGTTCACCTCTTTCACATAATAATTCAGTTTCGCTGCAGAGTCAGTCAGAACCAACATGGCCTTGCTGTCACTCCTATGTTTTATCTCGAATATACGTTTTACGGCCTCTTCGTTAGTGGCATCACAGCCAATGCCCCATATGGTGTCTGTAGGATAAAGGATTATGCCTCCCTTTTCCATCACCTCGCAAGCCTTACGAATATCATCATTTATGTTCATTTTTATAATTTTTTTGGGGTCAACGGCAAATCTTTTTTTATTCTTGCCGTTTTCATTTGCAAAATTACTATTTTTGCAGCGATAATAAAATAATTCATGAAAAATCCGAGTGATAATATCAGTTACCGTCACACTTTGCCAATACAACTGCGATTTAGTGATGTCGATAGATTTGGCCATGTAAATAATGTGGTGTATTTCCAATTTTACGATTTAGGAAAGAGTGAGTATTTTGCAACAGTTTGTCCTCATGTCGATTGGTCGGCTATAGGCATCGTGGCTGTGCATGTTACGGCAGATTTCCTTTCGCAAATACATGGAACAGATGAAATCGCTGTGCAGACCGCTGTTACAGCAATTGGCACAAAAAGTTTTACATTGGCTCAGCGAGTAATCGATGTCCGTACTCAGGAGGTAAAGTGTGTAGGAACATCCGTTATGGTTACTTATGATCTCAAGGCTCATGAGTCTATTCCTTTACGCGAAGAATGGGTAGAAGCCATTTGTGCGTATGAAGGGAAAGATGTAAGAAAAGAGAAAAAATACCACCCTTAAACACGCTTTTAACATAAATTACACAAAGGCTTCCTTTTTTGTTTCTTTTTTATAGCAATTATTGCAGATAATTCTCTATCTTTACCGCTTGTTGGAAAAAACATTTTAATCTTTCCGACATTTTTGTGTTATGATAAAAAATAAAAAAAATATATATAATGACTTACAAATGGAATTATCTGCCCATTTCAACCGATCAAACAGAGGCGAGCCATCAGCTGGCACAGGACTTGGGTATCAGCCCGATCCTGGGTAGGCTTCTGGTAGAACGAGGCATTACTGATGTCCCATCTGCCAAGAAATTCTTCCGTCCCCAACTGCCAGATTTGATTGATCCTTTCTTGATGAAAGACATGGATGTGGCAGTAGATCGCTTGAATAAAGCGTTGGGTAAGAAAGAACGCATCATGATTTATGGTGATTATGATGTGGATGGTACAACGGCAGTTTCGTTGGTTTACAGGTTTATACAGGAGTTCTATTCCAATATAGACTATTATATACCTGATCGATATGAAGAAGGATATGGCGTTTCTTTCAAGGGAGTAGATTATGCTGTAGAAACTGGCGTCAAGCTAATTATCGTGTTGGATTGTGGCATTAAGGCTGTAGAAGAAATTGCCTATGCTAAAGAAAAAGGGGTTGATTTTATCATCTGCGATCACCATGTACCTGATGATGTTCTGCCTCCAGCTGTTGCTATTCTGAACGCTAAGCGTCTAGACAATACTTATCCTTACGAACACCTTAGTGGATGTGGCGTGGGCTTTAAGTTCATGCAAGCATTTGCTATTAGCAATGGTATAGAGTTTCATCGCTTAATATCACTGCTGGATTTGTGTGCTGTAAGTATTGCATCTGATATTGTGCCAATTATGGGTGAAAACCGTATCTTGGCTTATCATGGCTTAAAACAGATTAATAGTAATCCTAGCATTGGACTCAAAGCTATTATCGATATCTGCGGATTGTCAGATAAAGAAATAACGATGAGTGATATTGTTTTCAAAATTGGCCCTCGCCTGAATGCTTCTGGGCGTATGCAAAATGGCAAAGACTCTGTTGATTTGCTTACCGAGAAAGATTTTAAGTCGGCACTTAAGAAGGCTAACCAGATTAATCAGTATAATGAACTGCGCAAAGATCTTGACAAGCAGATGACTGAAGAAGCCAATGATATTGTTTCTAAGGCAGAAGGATTGAATGATAAACGTGCCATTGTCCTCTTTAATCCAGATTGGCATAAAGGTGTGATTGGCATAGTTGCTTCTCGCCTGACAGAGGTGTTCTATCGTCCAGCAGTAGTGCTTACCCGTACTAATGACCTTGCTACCGGTTCAGCTCGTTCTGTATCAGGCTTTGATGTCTATCAAGCTGTTGAGAATTGCCGTGACCTTTTGGAGAATTTTGGTGGGCATACCTATGCGGCCGGTTTGTCAATGAAAGTTGAAAATGTGCCTGAATTCAGACGGCGTTTTGAGGAATATGTAGATAAGCATATCAAGGATGAGCAGACCGTTCCTGTCATTGACATCAATGCAGAGATTGATTTCAAGGACATCACTAATAAGTTCTGCAGTGACCTTAAGAAATTCAACCCATTTGGACCTGATAATATGAAACCAGTTTTCTGTACCCACAATGTTTATGATTATGGAACAAGTAAGGTGGTGGGCAAAGAACAGGAACATATTAAACTGGAATTGGTCGATAACAAGTCTAATAAGGTTATGAATGGCATCGCTTTTGGGCAAAGTTCTCGCGTGAGATATATTAAAACAAAGCGTTCATTTGATATCTGCTATACCATTGAAGAGAATACGCACAAAAAAGGTGATGTTCAGTTGCAGATTGAAGACATACAGCCAAATTAAAATGACTGTATGGCGCTGATGGCAGACTATCTCAGCATATTACGCCAATACTGGGGCTACGATTCATTCCGTGGCATTCAACAGGATATCATTGAAAGTATAGGCTCGGGTAAAGACACTTTGGGCCTAATGCCTACAGGGGGAGGTAAATCTGTTACCTTTCAAGTGCCTGCTTTAGCTATGGAGGGCATGTGCTTGGTAGTGACACCTCTTATTGCTTTGATGAAAGACCAGGTTAAGCATCTTCGTGATAAGAGTATCAGAGCTTTGGCAATATATGCAGGCATGACTCGAAATGAAATCAACCAAGTGCTCGATAATGCCATCTTTGGTGATTATAAGTTTCTTTATGTTTCTCCAGAACGCTTGGAGACTGACATGTTCCGCCTCCGTCTTAAGCAAATGCACATCAGCATGATTGTGGTTGACGAGAGCCATTGTATTTCACAGTGGGGTTACGATTTCCGTCCTTCCTATCTGCGTATAGCTGATATCAGGAGTTTCATGCCTGAAATACCAGTCTTAGCACTTACAGCTACAGCTACTCCTGAAGTAGTTGCTGATATTCAGCATCAATTACATTTCCGAAAGGAAAATGTGTTCCGCATGAGCTTTGAACGCAATAACCTGGCTTATGTGGCTCGTCAGGTTGACGATAAGCGGGGGGAATTGCTACATATTCTTGCTAGTGTACCTGGATGTGCCATTATTTATGTGCGGAATCGTAAGCGCACTAAAGAGGTGGCCGAATTGCTTTTACATGAAGGTGTTTCTGCTACCTTTTATCATGCGGGCTTGGAACAGGCAGTACGAGATGTACGCCAGCGTGAGTGGCAACAAGATAGTTGCCGGGTAATGGTGGCCACCAATGCTTTTGGCATGGGTATAGATAAACCAGATGTCCGTTTAGTGATTCATCTTGATATACCAGATTCAATCGAGGCATATTTTCAGGAAGCTGGTCGTGGTGGTCGTGATGGTAAAAAATCTTATGCTGTGCTTCTTTATAACAATCTTGACATTGCTACTTTGAAACGAAAGGTGGGAGAGACTTTCCCAGAAAAGAGCTATATCTGCGATGTGTATGAAAAATTGCAATACTACTATCAAATGGCAATGGGTGATGGTTTGGGATGCGTGAAAGAGTTTAAGATAGATGACTTTTGTGTAAAGTTTAAACTATTTCCTGTACAAGCTGATAGTGCGTTGAGAATATTAACACAGGCAGGATATATTACCTATACCGATGAGCAGCACCGAGGCTCTCGCCTGATGTTTACTTTGCGACGTGACGAGCTATATCGATTGCAGCATCTTAGCAAAGAAGCTGATGTTCTCATTCAAACTACCTTACGTTGTTATACAGGCTTGTTCTCAGACTATGCATATATTGATGAGTCTTTGTTGGCCTTGCGTACTCGTCTTACCCACGATCAAGTTTATCATATTTTCCGTTATTTGTCACAACAGCATATTGTCAGTTATATACCAGCCAAAAGTACACCTTATATAATATATGTTCGTGAGCGTGTGGAAAAAGAGCGTCTGGTTATTCCTGCATCTGCTTACGAAGAGCGTAAAGAACGCATGAAATCACGCATAGAAGCAATGATTAACTATGTTCAGAATAAAGTAACCTGTAGAAGTCGTCTTCTGCTAAGTTATTTTGGAGAAGAAAACAATCATTGTTGCGGAATGTGTGACGTATGTCAAGGAAAGAAAGCATAAGAATGTGTGTATCTGTGTAAAAACAAATTATCAGGCTTATTTGGTTTTCTCTTTTGCTTATACTATCTTTGCAGCTCAAAATAAATTGATTGTATGGGATTACTCAGTTCGTTATTTAAGTCTAAGAAAAATAATTCTGTTGAGGAACAAGAAATAAAGGCTCAGAAAGAGTTCGACATATTGAAATATGATGGCATACGTGCCTATCGTATGCGTCGTTTTGATTATGCGCAGAAATGTTTCGAAGAAGCTATCAAGCTACAGGATGACTATGAAACTTATGGTCATTTAGCACAGCTTTTAGTGGAGAAGGGTGATTTGCAAGGCGCATTGACGCCGTTGCTCCACATGGCGAAATCAGAGCCCACCATTGTTACCAACTATATTACCTTGGCCAACGTGTATTTTCTTTTAGAAGATTATTTCGCAATGGCTGATAAAGCTCAACTTGCAATTCATCTGGAGCCCACCAATCCACAAGCATATTATCTAAAAGGGAAAGCTGCTAATGCATTGAACAATGATGGTGAAGCTATTAGTTTGTTTTCAAAAGCTATTGAACTACAAGCTGATTATGCTGAGGCTTTGTTACTCAGAGGGCAGACCTATTTACATAAAGGCCAATTAGAAGCAGCGCTTAAAGATGCCGAGGCTGTTATAGCATCGGAAAACGAACTGGAGAGCGGGTTGTTATTACATGGAGCCGTAAAAGAGGCACAACAGGAAATCACCGAAGCAGAGGTTGATTATCTGAGAGTGTTGGAGATAGACCCCTTCTGCCAACAAGCTTACCTCAATTTAGGCAAGCTATATATACAGCAACAACGAGTAGAAGATGCTATTGGTACAATGAATGATGCAATAGAGATGAGTCCTGTTTTTAGTGAAGCTTATGCCCTGCGGGCAGAGGCAAAAAAACTCTTAGGCGATGCCGAAGGAGCAGCAAAAGATGCTACAGCTGCAGCTAATCTGAAGGCTGCAGGTGAGGTAAAAACAGAGATTGTTGACCCAGCAGCCAGCATAAAGGAAATAGATATTATGCACCTTTGATGAAATTTTTCTCACATTTTGCTTGTTTTTCAAATAAAATACTTACATTTGCATCCGAAATAATAAAATTATAACAAATGAAGGCATTGTTCACTTTTGCATACCATTTTTATTACTTTTACTTTAGCCAGAAACTAGAGCGGGAGTTTGTATGTGTCAAGTGACAGTGACGCTTAAGAACCAAGAATGAAATAATAAAACAGATATAAAGTCCCGCTCATCCTGTGTGAAGCGGGACTTTTTAATTTACACCAGTTATGAAGAAAATAGCAATACAAGGAGGATATGGTTCTTTTCATGATATAGCAGCCCATCAGTATTTCGAGGGAGAGGAAATTGAACTGATTTGTTGTACCACCTTTGAAGATGTGTTCAAGGCTATTCAACAGGATAGTCATGTAATTGGCATGCTGGCCATTGAGAATACAATTGCAGGAAGCTTGTTGCACAATAATGAGTTGCTACGCCAAAGTGGTGTGCAGATTATTGGTGAACATAAGCTGAGGATATCCCATAGTTTTGTCTGTTTACCAGACGACGATTGGGACAATATTTTGGAGGTAAATTCACATCCCATTGCGTTGATGCAATGTCGTGATTTCCTTTCACAACATGCTTCAATGAAAGTCGTTGAAACAGAAGATACCGCCCTTAGTGCAGAAAATATAAAGAAGAATAACTTGCATGGTCATGCAGCCATCTGTTCAAAATATGCAGCCGAAATGTATGGCATGAAAGTGTTGCAAGAGGGCATAGAAACCAATAAGCATAACTTTACTCGTTTCTTGGTAGTGGCCGATCCTTGGCAGGTGGATGCATTGAACCGCACTCAGCCTTTGAATCCCAATAAAGCTAACTTGGTGTTTACCTTGCCTCATAGGGAAGGTAGCCTGTCGCAGGTGTTATCCATCTTGTCGTTCTATCAAATTAACCTTACGAAAATTCAGTCATTGCCCATTATAGGGCGTGAGTGGGAATACCAATTCTATATAGATGTCGTATATGACAACATGTTGCGCTATAAACAGTCGATTGCTGCCATTGCTCCATTAACCAAAGAACTCAAAATATTAGGAGAATATGAAGAAGGAAGATCAAGTATCTAAAATACGCCCAGCCGACAGACTGAGTAGTGTTAGCGAATATTATTTCTCTCGTAAGCTGAAAGAAGTTGCGCAGATGAATGCTGAGGGCAAGGATGTCATCAGTTTGGGTATAGGAAGTCCTGATATGCCTCCTTCTGATGCAACTCTGCAACAGCTATGTGAAGCTGCTCACGATCCCAATGGTCATGGATACCAGCCCTATGTGGGCATACCCGAACTGCGTCAGGCTTTTGCGCGCTGGTATAAGCGTTGGTATAATGTTGACTTAGATCCGAGTAAAGAAATTCAGCCTCTCATAGGTTCAAAAGAAGGCATATTGCACGTAACGTTAGCTTTTGTTAACCCTGGTGAACAGGTGTTGGTCCCCAATCCAGGTTATCCTACATATACGTCATTGAGTAAAATCTTGGGAGCTGAGGTCATCTATTATGATTTGAAGGAAGAGAATGGCTGGATGCCTGACTTCGATGCGTTGAACCATATGGATATGAGTCGCGTGAAACTCATGTGGACCAACTACCCACACATGCCAACTGGAACAAATGCCACTCCTGAACTATATGAGCAGTTGGTGAAATTGGCTCAGGAGAAAGACATCGTGATTGTGAATGATAATCCTTATAGCTTTATTCTCAATGATCACCCCCAGAGCATATTAAGTGTGCCGGGCGCCAAGAACTGTTGCATTGAGTTCAATTCTATGAGCAAGAGTCATAACATGCCAGGTTGGCGTGTGGCTATGCTGGCGTCTAATGCCGACTTTGTTCAGTGGATTTTGAAAGTTAAAAGTAATATTGATAGCGGTATGTTCCGTGCTGTTCAGTTAGCCGCAGCTACTGCATTGGATGCTGAGGCTGATTGGTACGAGGGTAATAACCGTAACTATCGCAACCGTCGTGCTTTAGCTGGTGCCATCATGCATGAGTTGGGTTGTACCTATGATGACAAACAAGTGGGGATGTTCCTTTGGGGGAAGATACCTGATAGTTATAACGATGTAGAACAACTTACTGAACAGGTGCTGCACGATGCAAGGGTATTCATTACCCCAGGTTTTATCTTTGGTAGTAATGGTAGCCGATACATCCGAATCTCCCTTTGTTGTAAGGACGATAAACTTAAAGAGGCCTTGGAACGAGTCAAGCGTCTCAAAAACAATCAATTGTTAATTAATAAATAATATATTATGGAATTAGATTTACTTCCTATCGAGTTTGCGGGTGTTAAAAAGGAACGCCCCATTGTAATAGCAGGCCCTTGCAGTGCAGAGACTGAAGAACAAGTAATGACCACTGCCAAAGCGTTGGCCAATAACGGAATTAAAATTTTCCGTGCTGGTGTATGGAAACCACGAACTAAACCAGGTGGTTTTGAAGGGAATGGAGAGAAGGCTCTGCCTTGGTTGCAGCGTGTAAAGCAGGAAACAGGAATGTATGTCACAACCGAAGTGGCTAATGCTGAGCATGTAGAGCTGGCTCTCAAATATGGTATCGATATTCTTTGGATTGGTGCACGCACTACAGCTAGTCCGTTTGCCATGCAAGAAATTGCTGATGCTCTTACAGGGATTGATATTCCCGTACTGGTAAAGAACCCAGTGAACCCTGATATTGAACTTTGGATTGGTGGGTTGGAACGTCTCAACCAAGCGGGCATCAAACGATTGGCTGCTATTCATCGTGGCTTCAGCAGCGTTGATAAAAAGATTTATCGTAACATTCCTCAATGGCACATTCCTATTGAGTTGCGTCGCCGCATCCCATCCTTGCCTCTGTTTTGTGACCCTAGTCATATAGGGGGTAAACGTGAGTTGGTTGCACCATTGTGCCAGCAAGCTATGGACTTGGGTATGGATGGACTTATTATAGAGAGTCATTGCACGCCAGATATTGCATGGAGCGATGCTGCACAGCAAGTTACACCTGATATTCTAGATTATATCCTTAACTTGTTAGTTATCAGAAAGGAAACTTACACTACAGAAAGTCTCACCGAATTGCGTAAGCAAATTGATGAATGCGATGATAACCTTATTCAGGAATTGTCGAAACGTATGCGTGTAGCACGTGAGATTGGCGTATTTAAGAAAGAGCATGATATGACCGTTTTGCAGACTGGTCGTTATAGCGAAATTCTTGATAAGCGTGGCTCACAAGGTGCACTCTGTGGCATTAGTCCTATGTGTGTACGTAAGATTTTTGAAGCTATTCACGAAGAGAGTGTACGTCAACAATTGGAAATTTTAAATATGTAATTATGGGAAGGTGAGGTTCAAAACCTCACCTTATAAAACTGCCAGACTATGAGAATCTTAATTCTTGGTGCCGGCAAAATGGGCACCTTTCTTACTGATGTGTTGAGCTTTCAGCATGAGACAGCTGTGTTTGATACTGACCCTCAGAAACTGAGGTTTGTGTATCATACCTATCGTTACACTACTCTCGACGAAATTAGGGAATTTAATCCTGAGTTGGTTATCAATGCTGTCACGTTAAAATATACGTTTGATGCATTCAACATGGTACTTCCCGCATTGTCAAAAGATTGTATTTTGAGCGACATTGCTTCTGTTAAGACTGGTTTGCAGGAGTTTTATGAAAAGAGTGGTTTCCGTTATGTTTCCACACATCCCATGTTTGGTCCTACATTTGCCTCTCTCAACAACCTGAGCAGTGAGAATGCTATCATCATCAAGGAGGGTGATCACTTAGGACGTATTTTCTTCAAGGACCTTTACCAGAGTTTGCATCTCCATATCTTTGAATACACTTTCGACGAGCATGATGAGACGGTGGCTTATTCCTTGAGCATCCCCTTCGTATCAACGTTTGTATTTGCTGCAGTAATGAAGCACCAGGATGCCCCCGGCACCACTTTTAAGAAACACATGGCTATAGCACATGGCGTAATGAACGAAGACGATTATCTCTTGCAGGAAATACTTTTCAACCCTCGTACTATGCCACAGGTTGAGAATATTCGCCGTGAATTGAAGGAACTACTTCAAATTTTAGGAGACAAAGATGCCGAAGGCTTCAAGCACTATTTGACTAAGATCCGTAATAACGTATTGAGTTAAGCATTCATTACATAAATTCTCAACCAATAGTATAGATAATCAGTAAATGAAGAAAATACAATTCTTTTTGCTCCTTTGTATGACGGTTGGTCTTTCTGCTTTCGGTCATCAGACTTTTACTGCAGAAGAGGCTCGTCGTATGTTCGACGAAAAATATCAGATGGTGTTCGGTGATGAAGGCTGTACCCTTCATTACGCAGTTAACATCATAGGCATTTATAAGACAGAAGGCACTATCTGGTTTAAGCAGGGCAAGAGTAAGTTTATTGATGAGAAATACATTGCTTGGAACGAAGGTGATGTTTATACTCGCGTTGACCGTAGTAAAAGAAAGGTTGATGTATTTACCATGACAGACGAAAGTCGTGACAAATATGCCTCAAAGTTCTCTTTCGAGCCCGATAATTATATCTATTCTGCCAAAGAAGACAACGGTCAATATGTTATCACCTTGAAAGCAAAAAAGGGAGTGAAAGGCATTAAGGAAGGTAAGTGTTATATTAATAAGGCGACGGGCTATCCCGAAAGCCTCCGCATTAAGGTCTTCATTTTCTCCACCACCATTAAGATCACTAATTTCAGAGCTGGCGACATATCTGATGACACCTTTGTCTTTCCCGAACAGCTCTATGCAGACTATACGCGCATAGACCATCGTGATAAGTAAATTGACAAGAAAGTATATTCACCACGCTTTACAATTCTTTGTTGTAAAGTGTGGACTTTTATTGTTGCGAGGAGATCTACGATATAGTATATCGTAGGGTGTTAATATACTATATCGTAGAGTGGAGATATACTATATCTAAAGGCTACAATATACTATATTGTTTTATGTAAATGAGTCAGTGAAGTTACTCTGTCAATAAGTACGCTTTTAAGTCCTCGAAGCTACTACTCATCTCAATGCTTTGCTTCGTACCCTTCATAAAGTCTTGCAGGCGTTGAGGAATGTTGATTTCTTTACCAATGATGCCTTCTACAGTATCCTTGAATTTAGCTGGATGAGCAGTCTCTATAAAGAAACCTGTTTCATTAGGACCTAAGTCTTCACGTAAAGCACGATGGCCACAAGCACCATGAGGGTCAAGCAAATAACCATTGGTTTCATAAACGCGTCGAATCTCATCAGCAATTTCCTCATTAGTATATGTAGCACCTTTGATGTCTCGGCAAATGGCTTTATGACTATTGTCATAGAGCGCAAGTACACGGGCAAAGTTGCTGGGATCGCCCACATCCATGGCATTGGCAATGGTTGCGACGCTTGGCCGTGGGTTATATTGACCAGTTTTTAGATACTGGTAAAAAATGTCATTTTGATTGTTAGCAGCTATGAATCGCTTGATTGGTAAGCCCATACGTTTACCGAATAAGCCTGCAGTAATGTTGCCAAAGTTACCACTTGGAACACAACATACAATTTCCTTATTATTTAAGCTATATTTCTTACTTTCAAATTGTGCCATTGCCCAGAAGTAATAAAAGGCTTGGGGTAGGAAACGAGCCACATTGATGGAGTTGGCACTGGTTAGTTTCATGTGTGCGTTCAGCTCAGCATCCATAAATGCTGATTTTACCAGTCGCTGGCAATCATCAAAAGTACCATCAACTTCTAATGCTGTGATGTTCTTTCCCAATGTAGTAAACTGCTTCTCCTGGATGAGGCTAACCTTCCCTTTTGGATAAAGCACATATACATGAATGCCTTCTACTCCTAAGAAACCGTTGGCTACAGCACTACCGGTGTCACCGGATGTAGCGACGAGTACATTAACTGTGTTTTGCTGCTTGCCAACAAAATAGCCCAGCATGCGTGCCATAAAACGTGCACCCACATCCTTGAAGGCGAGGGTAGGACCGTGAAATAGTTCTAAGGAATAAATATTGTTGCTTACCTTCACCAGAGGGATGTCAAAACTCATGGTATCAAATACTATCTGCCTCAGTTTGTCAGCAGGAATGTCTTCGCCAAAGAAAGCTTTTGCCACTTCGAAAGCTACTTCTTGCAAATTCATTTGTGGCATTTGCTCGTAAAAAGTGGTAGGCAAAGCATGAATGCGCTCTGGCATATACAAACCCTTGTCGGCAGCAAGTCCTTTTACTACTGCCTCTTGTAGAGTAACATCGGGAGTCTGGTGATTAGTGCTATAATATTTCATATTTGCATAAATTCGTTCATAAATTCTTGATACTTCAGCAAGCCGTAGCTGCCATTTACGCAGCTTACCTCATTAAAAGTCTGAACTTCGTCAGGTTTCATGCCAGGATGCCAAATAAGGAAAGGCACTGGTTCTGCCACATGAGTGCGAATCTCTACGGGGGTAGGGTGGTCGGGTAAGATGGCTATGCATACAGGTTCTGTCCAGTTTTTAATCTCGCTATAAATAGGTGCTACAATGCGCTTGTCAAAATCTTCGATGGTCTGTAGTTTCAAATTAAGGTCTCCATCGTGACCAGCTTCATCGCTAGCTTCTACATGTAGGAAAACAAAGTCATCTTGCTTCAAGGCTTCGATAGCAGCTTTGGTCTTACCTTCGTAATTGGTATTTGCCATGCCTGTAGCTCCTTCGACAATGATGTTATTGAGCCCTGCATATTTTCCAATGCCCCTAATCAGATCAACGGCAGAAATGACATCCCCTCGCTTAATTTGTGGATACATCTCCATGAGGGTTTGCATCTGCGGACGGTAGCCTCCGCTCCAAGGCCAAATAGAATTGGCCATATCTTTGCCTTGTTGTTGGCGCTCAATGTTAAATGGATGTTTAACAAGCAACTCTTGTGATTTTAAGATGAGGTCAGTAAGTAAATTGGCTGTCGCTTGAGCATCGCTCTTTTGGGTCATTGCTTTTGGTAATAAAGGTTGCCAAGGTTCGTTGGGATGGTCATGTGGAGGAGCACAATCTACTTCTTTGTTGCCATCTTTGATAATGAGCAGATGCCGGTACTGAATGCCCGTGATAAACTTCACTCGTTCATTCCCCAAATGCTTGTTTAAGTATTTAATAAGTACATCACTTTGTTCGGTAGTGAGATGTCCGCCGTGGTGGTTCTTTATCTTTCCATCGGCCAGGGTGATGATGTTGCAGCGTAAGGCCAAATCACATGGTTGCATGTCATAGCCGATAGAGGCTGCCTCCAAAGGGCCACGACCTTCATATACCTTGTTCATATCGTAACCAAGGATGGTGGTATTAGCCACCTCAGAGCCAGGACTAAAACCTTCTGGCACCGTGAGAAGTCGGCCACATCTTCCCATCTTCGCAAGTTGGTCCATAGCTGGGGTATGGGCATATTGCATAAGAGTCTTGCCACCCAGTCGTTCCACTGCATGATCGGCCATGCCGTCACCTAGTAGTATGATATGCTTCATATAAATTATTCTTTTATTGGTACGAAAGATTACAAGGTAAGCCCAAAATGTGGTTATACATTTGCAATCGACATGATATCTGCAAATACACCAGCTGCTGTAACACTGGCACCAGCACCATATCCTTGAATCATCATAGGATATTCATGATAGCGCTCTGTAGTTAGCAATATGATGTTATTACTGCTTTCCAAACCATAGAAAGGATGGTTATTAGCTACCTCCTCCAAACCAACAGACGCTTTGCCCTCTGATAACCTCGCCACAAAGCGCCAACGTTTATGCTGTTCTTCAAGTTTTTGGCGACGAGCTTCAAAATCAGCATCTAATTCTGGAATATGCTTCCAGAAGTCATCCAACGAGCCTTCCATTAGTTGGTTAGGGATGAACAAATGTTTCTCCACATCTTCTTGGTCAAGACGATAACCTGCTTCTCGACCTAAGATGACTAATTTCCTTATAACATCAGTACCACTAAGGTCTATGCGGGGATCTGGTTCAGAAAAACCTTTCTGCTTGGCTTCAGCTATGGCCTTGCTCATAGAGGTTTTTGCACTTAGTGCATTGAAAATGTAGTTCAGTGTTCCACTCAGTACTGCCTCAATTTTTAAGATCTTATCACCACTATGTATAAGATCGTTGATGGTATTGATAATTGGCAAACCTGCACCTACGTTGGTTTCAAAAAGAAACTTTACTCCACGTTGATGGGCTGTTTGCTTTAATTTCATATAGTTTTCGTAAGGTGAGGATGCTGCTATCTTATTGGCTGCTACCACAGATATATTATGTTGCAGTAAATTTTCGTACAAGGCAGCTACACCGCTATTGGCTGTGCAATCTACAAACACTGCATTGAAGATGTTCATTCCGGTTACTTCGTCAAGCAAGATTTTTAAATCACAATCTTTACCCTTCTCCAAAAGTTCGCTTTTATAGTCTTTAAGGGTAATGCCTTCACGATTGAATAAACCTTTCTTGCTGTTAGCTATGCCCACAACGTTCAGTTGCAATCCGTTTTCACGCATGAGCTTTTCTCGCTGACTTTCAATTTGAGTGATGAGGCTATGACCTACTGTACCAATACCGCATATGAAAAGGTTCAGTACTTGGTACTCGGAAAGGAAGAATGAATCGTGAATAACATTCAGCGACTTACGTAATAGTTTTTTGTTAACAACAAAAGAGATATTAGTCTCGCTGGCACCTTGAGCACAAGCTATAACGCTGATACCACCTCGTCCTAATGCTCCAAATAGTTTACCCGCTATACCTGGTGTATGTTTCATGTTCTCTCCTACAATAGCTATGGTAGCTAAACCATATTCTGCTTTCATGGGGAACATCTCGCCCAGTTCTATTTCTTTACTGAATTCTTTGTCGAGTACTTCGCATGCTAATACGGCATCTGCTGTTCGAACACCAATGGAAGTAGAGTTTTCACTTGATGCTTGACTAACCATAAAAACGCTGATGCCATGTTCAGCCAACGTGCTGAATATACGACGGTTCACACCAATTACACCTACCATACCTAAACCTTGGACAGTAATAAGACAGGTGTCATCAATGCTACTGATACCTTTGATGGCTTTACCTGTTCCATTAGAAGTGCCTTGGCGAATAACAGTACCTTGCGCATCAGGGTTAAAAGTATTCTTAATTAAAATTGGGATATTTTTGTGATAAACCGGCCAGATGGTAGGTGGATACACTACTTTGGCTCCAAAGTTGCAAAGCTCAGTAGCCTCTACATATGTAAGGCTGTTGATGGTATAGGCGCTATGTATAACACGTGGGTCGGCCGTCATGAATCCATCCACATCGGTCCAAATTTCCAAACTACTGGCATTTAATGCTGCAGCTACAATGGCAGCTGTATAGTCACTACCTCCTCTTCCTAAATTGGTAACCTCACCCGTACTCATGTCGGTAGATATAAAACCAGGTATCAATGTTAAATCAGGAAGAGTGCTGAATTGTTCCTTGATAAGTGCGTTGGTTAAGTCGGCATTTAGGGTGTGCTTGCCTTGCTTACGCTCTGTCTTTATAAATTCGCGTGAATCTTTCCATTCTGCACCTGTTACTTCAGCCACTATAATGCTTGAGAGTCGTTCGCCATAACTGAGTATGGTATCATTCGTTTTTTGGCTTAAATCTTTAATGAGATAAATGCCTTGAAAAATATCACGCAGTTCACCCAAAAGCTTATCAACTTTAATAAATAGTTCGTTGCGTTTGTTGCCTGTGATTATATTGTCATTTATAAGGTCATAATGTCTGTTTGTCAACTTGGCAAGTTCCACTTCGTATGCTTTGTTGCCTTCAGAAGCCATTTTGGCAGTGTTGATGAGTTGGTCTGTTACACCTCCCAGTGCAGAGACTACCACGATTACTTGCCCTTGCTGGCTGTTTACAATTTGTTTGACATTTTTAATGCCGGCGGTGGTTCCTACGGATGAACCACCAAATTTTAATACCTTCATCTGCTAATTCTTGAAAATTTGCTGCAAAATTAAGAATAATTTTGTATTTTCGCACTTAAAATCTAACAATTATGCAGTCTGACAAAGAGAATACATCTATTTTGCTGGTTTATACTGGTGGTACCATTGGTATGATTGAGAATCCGGTAACCGGCGCGCTTGAAAACTTTAGCTTTGCTCAGCTCAAGAAACATGTCCCCGAACTTCAAAAGTTTAATTTTAATATTGATAGTTGTCAATTCGACAAACCCATGGATTCGTCTGATATGGATGCCAAGGCTTGGCGTAAATTGGTGGACATAATTTATAAAAACTATGACAGATATACTGGTTTTGTGGTGCTGCATGGAACTGATACAATGGCATTCACCGCTTCAGCCTTGAGCTTTATGTTGCAAGGTCTGTGTAAACCTGTTATTCTTACTGGTTCTCAATTACCTATTGGTGTTATTCGTACAGACGGAAAAGAAAACTTATTAACAAGTTTGGAAATAGCAGCTACACGAGGGACCTCTGGCCAGCCTATAGTTCAGGAGGTTTGTGTGTATTTTGAGAATAAATTGATGCGTGGTAATCGAACTACAAAACTTAATGCTGAAGATTTTAATGCTTTCCGCTCCTATAATTATCCTGACTTGGCTAATGTAGGCATTCACATCCGTTATAACTTAAATGCTATTCATTATATACATAAGGATAGTGGTTTGAAGGTACATACCGATATGAATACAGATGTGGCCATTTTAAAACTTTTTCCCGGTATTCAGGAAATGGTGGTTCGTTCGGTCTTATCTATAAAAGGTCTTAAGGGAGTCGTATTAGAAACTTATGGCAGTGGTAATGCCCCAAGGAAGGGTTGGCTATTGGATTGCTTGAGTGAAGCCACCAGTAGAGGGATGGTGATTGTAAATGTTACTCAGTGTAAATCAGGTATGGTAGATATGGATCGTTATGAAACAGGCTATCAATTGAAATCGGCAGGTGTGTTGAGCGGTTATGATATTACCACTGAAGCTGCATTGACAAAGTTAATGTTTCTGTTTGGTCAAGGCTTGTCTGTCGATGAAGTTAGGAATGCAATGATGCATTCTTTGGTTGGTGAAATTTCGATGGACTAATTTTTTCGTTTTTATTTTTTTTGTTTACATAAAATAAGGGGTGAACCAAGAGGTTCACCCCTATATTTGAATCATATTCTATACTAAAGTATAGGTTTATTTCCAGTTCTCGTTCTGTACGAAACGACCCTCTGCAGTCTGGATTTCACTCTCAGGAATTGGGAATGTAACCATCTTGTTGTCATAGCCGAATACATACTTGCTCTTCTGACCACCGGTTGAGCTCATCTCGAACTTGATGAATGCATTCAACTCATCAGCGATGTTGCCCCAACGAGCCAAGTCATACCAGCGTGCACCTTCCATACCAAACTCTGCACGACGCTCACGTTTCAAAGCTGTCATAGCGTTAGATGCGTCGAGTGACTTGTACAGACCGATGCGGTAGTTAGCAGCTGTACCAGTAATAGTCTGACCGTTCACCTTGTCTTCCAAAGTGTAAGCCTTGGTAGTAATGCCATCTTCAGCAGCAACGTAACCATTAGCTGCACGTGCACGTACCTTGTTGATGTACTCCATAGCGGTAGTATAGTCACCATCGTGGATGCAGCACTCAGCATACATCAGATATACATCAGCCAGACGCATGTAGTGGAAGTTAGCAGTACTTGAGATAGGATAGTTAGTCAAAGAATATGTACCACGCTCAGAACGACGAGACTGAGCCTTCTTTGACAGGTAAGGACCACCGTTAGCAAATGAACGAATCCAAGTAGCATCAGGAGTTGAACCCCAGTCAAGCATTGGAACGCCGAAACGTGCTACGTTTACATCCAAACGTGGATCGGTAGGAGTATCCAGGTCACTTACAACATCAGTGTGCTCAGTTTCCAGACCTTCGTCAACCAACTTGGTCAGTGTCAATGCAGGTTGATCTTGATAGTCAGATGCAGGCAGACCATCAGCGTCAACCAAGTAACTGTTTACAAATTCAGAAGTTGGCTGATAGAAACCCCAACCACCACCAGGGATGTCACCAGATACGAAGCCGATGTAGTAGTTAGAACGGACACCATTAGGCAGAGAGTTTGATCCATCCAGTGTCATCTGGCAGTCGATAATTGACTCACCTGTCCAGTCTGAAGTAGCTGCAGCAAACAGTTCCTCATAGGTGTTAGCTAATGTATATTTCTGACCCTTAGCGTCAACGCCATTGTCAATGATATCTTTGAACAGAGTCTTTGCATCAGAATAGTGATCAGCAGTACCGTTAGTGCCGTTGTAAGGAGATGACCAGTACAGATACAACTTACCCAGCAGGGCCTTAGCCATCCAAGAAGTAGCACGACCATAATCACCAGTGCTTGTCCAGTCAGCTGGCAACTTAGAGATAGCATCCTTCAAGTCAGCCTCTACATTTGACCAAATATATACATAGTTACCACTCTCATCAACGTTTGATACCTGTGGGTCAACGTTAGCCTCGTAATCCTCTACTGAAACATAAGGAATAGCAGCACCGTACATACGGATACCTTCAAACAACCACAGAGATTTCAGGAACTGAGCCTGACCAATGATTTGGTCTGGGTTACTGATAGCATCGCCACCCTTGCCAACCATTGATATTACGTTGTTGCAACGCTTAACTACCTCATAGATAGCACCCCACTTGTCGCGGATGTATGAGTTAGCTGAAGTGAATGAGTAAGTTTCCAGCATGGTCCAGTCAGACTGGTCACCAGCCGTTGAACCCTTGTTGGCATCGGCACCAACTACATCGCCGAATACGATGTTTGACAAAGAGTTGCCAGGATTGTTCCATGGGCTGCCAATCATACCGTTCAGAGATGCGTAAGCACCTGTCAGTACGAAGTCAATACCCTGATCGTTGGTCAGTGTACCTTCTGACACAGCACCAGCGGGATCAATCAGCAGGAAGTCATCTCCACAACTGCTCATGCCAAGTGTAGTGGCAAGAGCCATCGCTGAATATAATATCGCTTTTTTCATATTGTTCTTGTTGTTTAAATTGTTTTTCATGTTCTTTATTTCATTACTCAACTATTGATTAGAAATCAACGTTCACACCGAACAGATACTGGCGTGGTGCACCGTAGCCACCGTAGTCAACACCTCTTGAACGGTCGCCGTTGATACTGTTACTGTTGATTTCAGGATCCAGACCTTCATAGCTTGTGATGGTGAATACGTTAGACATCTGAGCGTAGAAGCGGATACGGCTGAAACCGATCTTGTTAACCACCTTCTTAGGCAGAGAGTAACCCAGTGTCAGAGTCTGCATACGCAGG
>JAIKZS010000099.1 GCA_024682035.1 Bacteroidaceae bacterium | reverse complement strand
CGGTCATTAATTTCATAGATACACTTTGTGCCGTAATAACCTTCCACCACCATCTCCATCTCTACTTGCGCTGCTTTTACCGAATATCCCTTACCAATCATGGTACCAAATACTCGGTTACGACTAAAATTAGAGTAACAGGTCACCAGCAGGTCACCCAAGTAAGCAGAGTTTGTTACGCTTCTTTTCCCTGGAGAAATCGCACTTAAGAAACGCTTTATTTCACGAATAGCATTTGATATTAGTACGGCGTGGAAATTATCGCCGTATTTCTGTCCATTATAGATACCAGCGCAAATGGCATAGATGTTTTTCAAAACGGCCCCATACTCAATACCAATTATGTCACGACTTACCGATGCTATTACATAGTGGTTGGTCATTTTTTCTGCCACACAAGCTGCCATCTTTTGGTTTACACCTGCTACAGTGAGGTAGGTAAGTCGTTCAAGTGCAATCTCTTCAGCATGGCTAGGGCCACTTACCACTAAAATATTCTCGTCTGGCATATTGTAATACTCATGAAAATACTCTGAAATAGTCATGTTTTCATCAGGCACAATACCTTTGGTGGCACTCAATAGCACCTTGTCTTTCAGTGGAGTGGTCAGCTTTTGCAAATGCATCTTTAGGTAAGGAGAGGGGATAGCCAGTACCAATATGTCAGACATCTCTATTGTTTGATTAATGTCTGACGAAAAATGAATACGGCTCACATCGAAAGCCACATCAGTAAGGTAGGCTGGATTATGCTCCAGTTCAATGAAGTCAGCAATACGGTCATCACGACGTATATACCAATTAATTTCTGGCTCTTTTTCCAGAAAAATCTTGGCAATGGCCGTGGCCCAGCTACCACTTCCTAAGATAGCTACCTTTTTCCTTATTGAATTTTGCTCTGCCATTCAGTCACTTCTGCTACAGTGGGGTTGGCCAGTTCTAATTTATATTTTTTGTTTACGCCACAGATGTCCATGTGCAGTTTCTGTGGGTTCACCTCCTTCAAATCGCTCACCAGATTATAGCCTGCCTTTTGAATGACAGGTACCCATTCTTCGCTGATGCCCAATGGAATGTATTTATCTACACTGTCTTTTGGAACCACCTTCTCTGGACGCATCTGTGGAAAGAGCAACACCTCCTGAATATAAGTCTTGCCAGTCATCAGCATTACCAGACGGTCAATACCGATGCCAATACCAGATGTTGGAGGCATGCCATATTGTAAAGCACGCAGGAAATCTTGGTCAATAATCATAGCCTCGTCATCTCCTTTGGCAGCTAATCTCATCTGTTCTTTGAAACGTTCCTCCTGGTCTATTGGGTCATTCAATTCAGAGTAAGCATTCGCCAGCTCTTTTCCGTTCACCATCAGTTCAAAACGTTCGGTCAATTCTGGGTTATTACGATGACGCTTGCATAATGGAGACATTTCAATGGGGTAATCAGTGATGAAGGTTGGCTGTATGAAGGTCCCCTCACAGAATTCACCAAATAATTCATCAATAAGTTTTCCCTTACCCATTGTTTCATCCACTTCCATGCCTTTTGACAGGCAGAACGAACGAATTTCTTCCTCGGTCTTGCCATCACAATCGTAACCAGTTTTTTCTTTAATGGCCTCAAGTATAGGTAATCGGCGATAAGGAGCTTTGAAACTTACCATGTTGCCGTCAATTTCTCGTTCTGTAGAACCATTAACAGCCACACATATAGCTTCGAGCAACTTCTCTGTGAAACTCATCATCCAGTTATAGTCCTTATATTGTACATATAACTCCATGCAGGTAAATTCAGGATTATGGTTGCGGTCCATACCTTCATTGCGGAAGTTCTTGCCAATTTCATACACACCCTCGAAGCCACCAACAATAAGGCGCTTTAGATAGAGCTCAGTGGCAATACGCATGTACATGTCAAGGTCTAATGCATTGAAGTGCGTAGTAAATGGCCTAGCTGATGCGCCTCCAGGAATTGATTGTAGCGTAGGAGTTTCAACCTCTGTATAACCTGCATCATCTAAATATTGACGCATGGTTTTCAGTACAGTAGCACGCTTTAGGAAGGTATCTTTTACCCCTTCGTTCACTACTAAATCAACATAACGCTGGCGGTAGCGCAATTCAGGATCGTCAAATTTGTCGTAAGCTACACCATCCTTATATTTAACAATAGGCAGTGGCTTTAGGCTCTTTGACAGCAGTGTCAGCTTCTTTGCATGTACAGAAATTTCACCCATTTGAGTGCGGAACACAAATCCCTCTATGCCTACAAAGTCGCCGATATCCATCAGCTTTTTGAACACTACATTATATAAATCTTTATTATCGTCGGGACAGATGTCGTCACGGGTAACATATACCTGAATGCGTCCCTTAGAGTCTTGAAGTTCCATGAAAGATGCTTTGCCCATGATACGCTGACTCATCATTCGTCCGGCTATGGATACTTGTCGGGGTTCATCTTCATCCTTGAATTGTTCGCGGATGTCAGTTGAGAAAGCGTTAGTCACATATTCTGCTGCAGGATAGGGGTTAATACCCATTTTGCGTAGCTCTTCCAAGCTGTTGCGACGGATAATCTCCTGTTCGCTCAATTCCAATACATTCATATATAAACCAGTATTACTTGTTTAATTGGACAGCAAAGGTACGAAATAATTTCGAGATAGCCTTATTTTCTAAAGAAAATACGTACCTTTGCGGCGTAAACATGATGAAGATGCTCACATTAGGTAGCTTTACCGGGCAATTTTATTGTTGTTAGGTTATATTTTTACACTGTAAATAACTATTTATTATTTATGCCACAACAGAATATTCCTACCGCTTTGGGTACAGAAAAAGTTGGCAAATTGCTTATGCAGTATGCCATACCATCAATTATAGCTATGACGGCCTCATCGCTCTATAATATGGTCGATAGCATTTTTATTGGTCAGGGTGTTGGTGCCATGGCCATTTCTGGTATAGCCATTACCTTCCCGTTAATGAATATCACTGCTGCTTTTGGTTCTTTAGTAGGTGTGGGAGCAGCTACCTTGACATCCGTTAAACTGGGGCAGCGTGATTACGATACTGCTCGTCGCGTGTTGGGAAATGTCGTAGTGTTAAATATACTGTTAGGTATATTGCTCACTATTATTACATTGCCTATACTTGATCCTATCCTCTTTTTCTTTGGGGCGAGCGACAACACCATTCCTTTTGCGCGTGATTATATGCAAATCATCTTGGTTGGCAACGTCGTCACGCATCTTTATTTCGGACTGAATGCATTGTTACGCTCTTCAGGTCACCCAGAGAAAGCCATGTATGCCACCATAGCAACAGTGTTGGTTAATACTATACTTGACCCCATTTTCATCTTTGGTTTGGATATGGGCATACGAGGTGCTGCTATTGCTACAGTAATCGCTCAAACTTTATCGCTTTTATGGCAATTGCGTTTGTTCAGTAACAAAAATGAATTGTTGCATTTTCAGCCGGGTATATTTAAATTGAAGAAACGCATTGTGCTCGATTCTTTAGCTATCGGTCTTTCGCCTTTCCTTATGAATTTGGCTTCATGTGTGGTAGTCATTTTGATAAACAACGCTTTGGTTACCCATGGAGGCGATTATGCCATTGGTGCTTATGGATTGGTTAACCGCTTGGTATTTGTGGCCATTATGGTGGTCATGGGCTTTAACCAAGGCATGCAGCCTATTGCGGGTTATAATTTTGGTGCCCGCCGATACGATCGTGTAACTCAGGTGTTTAAACTTACCGTCTATTGGGCCACGGGGGTTACTACCTTTGCTACAATCCTTTGCATGGGTATTCCTGAATTATTGGTGCGCATCTTTACTACTGATGATGAACTCATCCGCATATCCGTTAAGGCCATGCGCATTATTATGCTGGTTTTCCCAGTTGTGGGTTTCCAAATGGTGACTGGTAATTTCTTTCAAAGCATAGGTATGGCCAGCAAAGCCATTTTCCTTTCGTTAACACGCCAGCTTATTTTCTTATTACCATGTATCCTCATCTTGCCTCAATATTTTGGCGAAAATGGAGTGTGGTACAGTATGCCAATCTCTGATGCCATTGCCACCATAGTGGCTGCCATCATGTTGTGGCAACAGTTTAGAGCATTTAAAGTCATTGAAAGTAAACAAAAAATTTAAGAATTATGATAGAAAAATTTGTTATTAATGTGGGTCGCCAATTAGGTAGTGGTGGACGCGAGATATCTGCAGAGCTCGCCAAGCGTCTTCATATTTCTTATTTCGATAAGGAATTGCTCAGTGTGGCAGCTCAGGAGAGTGGCATGAGCAAGGAATTTTTCGAGAAAGCTGACGAGCAGACTTCACAACCGCTTTCAGGTGGTTTGTTTGGACTCCGTTTCCCTTTCAATGGGACCTCAACTATAAATACTATGAATTACCTTAGCAATGATGCATTGTTTCAAATGCAAAGTGATGCTATTCGTAAATTGGCCAGTGAGCAATCATGCTTATTTATAGGTCGTTGTGCCGACTATATACTTCGTGAGAATCCTCGTTGTGTTAATATCTTCATTTCTGCATCTCTGCCCTTCCGTGTAGAGCGTATTGCTCGTTTGGATGGCATTTGCACTGCTAAGGCTGAGGAGAAGATTAATCATGTAGAGAAACGTCGTGCCGAATTCTATAATTATTATAGTAACAAACGTTGGGGAGCAGCAGAGAGCTATCATCTTTGCATTGATTCTTCTGTGCTGGGCATTGCTAAAACAACCGATTTTATAGAGCAGTTTGTCAGGGCGAAGCTCGGATTATGATTTTTTAACAATTTTATTCTGCAAGGTTTCCGTTTTTGGTAGTTTTTGTCCAAGAAACTATAAAAAAGACGAGCTATGAAAAAGACATTTTATTTGTTAGGTTTTCTGCTACTGACCCTTTGTCTGGGTGGATGTTCAAAAGACGAAAAAGAGCCTTATGACAATGCTTTGCAGATGCTTGTAGGCAAGTGGCATAGTTATGGTCCTATGGATGAAATTGATGGAGGTAATCATGGTTTCACACGTTCAGAGACCATTGAAGGCAATACTGTTACCCAAGAGATTACCATTACTTCCGACAGCCGTTTCCACTGGCAGCTAATCTATTTCTTTCCCCAGGTATGGCGTGGTGGCGAGTTTGGCGATTATACCGACACACATGATATAGATGGTAAGGTAGAGCTTGACGGCACCAAGTTGTCTTTTGTGTTCGACGAGTGGTATGGTGGCGTTCCTGGTCGAGTCTTTACTTATCAGTTTGCCTCAGATGGCAAGGAGTTGATACTTACCGGTCTGTCATCAGGTTTCCAGCCCCGTTCTTATAGCTTGGTATTCCAAAGGAAGTAACATCATACTTCAGATAGTTGTATAAAAAGAGGAGCAGTCATTCGGCTGTTCCTCTTTATTTGTATGTGAATTGATATACTATCTGCTATTATTCGATGCAGTATTTCCTATGGGGTGACTCTAATGCTTTCTATGGGTCGTCGCAAGGCTTGCCACGGGTGATGGGAAAGCCTCCCATGAGTCATCGCAGTATCTCCTTTACCCCCATAGCAGATACTGCGACGGGTGATGGCAGATATTGCAGCGACCCATAGCCATCATTGCGACCAGATATAGCAGGGCTCGAGACCAATTTAAGAGAACTCCAACTGGAAAGTGACGGGCCAGTTGTTGGTTCCAGTCTTTAGTAAGGTAATGGTGCCACCAGACAGTTTCATGATTTGGCGTGCTAAAGAGAGACCTATGCCACTACCATCTTGTTTGGTGGTGAAGAACGGCACAAATATCTGGCGAGCCAGTTCGGAAGAAATAGCGGGACCATTGTTGCTGACATTAATAAACACATGCTCGTTTTTATCAGCATAGGCATGCGCCAAAATGCGACCTTGATGGTTGCCTATAGCCTGCACAGCATTTTTTAGCAGATTGATTAGCAATTGACGTATCAGATTAGAATCTGCATATAGCATCAGGTCATTAGGCTCTACCTGAATATTCAGATTGATATGTTCAGGTACGATGTTCAAACTGCTTACTTGCTTCATGATTTCCTGTACATAGAATGGTTCTGGTTGAGGCTGCTGCAGTGCAGAGAACTTACGATAACTGTCAACAAACGAAATAAGTCCTGTAGATGTTTCATGTATGGCACGTATGCCATCGTATATCTCGCTGTCTTTCACATCTTCTCGCTGCATGAATGTGTCGCTGATGGATGATATAGGGGCCATGCTGTTCATGATTTCATGGGTAAGCACACGCGTGAGCTTGATCCATGAGTCAAGTTCCTTCTCGTCCAACTCGTTGTGGATATCATTCATGATGAGAATTCTCACAACTTTGCGGTCAAGTTCTGTTCGTACACATACAATCGACAAATCCACCTCTCCCTTATCCGTTTGCAAATGCAGCTGCCTCCGTTCTTTTGTTTGAATGAGCCTGAACAGGTCTGCCACATCATTACCGTATCTTTCCAACTGACGCAGATTACTCAGTATGGGCAGTCCCAGCAACTTAGCGGCAGCGGGGTTGGCCTGCATGATATTGTCATGTTCATCAATGACAATGATGCCTGTACTGACAGCAGACATAATGTGTTCATAGAACTTCTCTTGCTGCACCATCTGCTGCTTTTGTTCGTTCATCAGACTGCCGAACTGATTGATAGTGTCTTGCAGCACTTGTTCACTGGCAGAGTGATAGGTAGTAGGTAAGCGGAAGCTGTAGTCGTTGTTGCGTATAGCTTCCAGCATCAGGTAGCATTTTTCCTTTAGTTTCTTAACCCCATAAACATAGTTCACTATGGTAAAAAGAAGTACTACAAGTCCGATTCCTGCCAATAGATACTGTCCTTTGGCAAAGCCCCAGGT
>JAIKZS010000090.1 GCA_024682035.1 Bacteroidaceae bacterium | reverse complement strand
GGCACCATATCGGGTGTTTGTTTCAGCTTGTCGTCACGGTTCGGACCGTAGGTCCAGCCTTCACGCATACGGTTTTCTGCCCATACCTCGTGAGTGTTCTCTGCAATAGCTTCGCGCAACTCTTTCAAGTCCTCACTGATGCTAACATCAGTCAAATCAATTGGTTTCGGAATATATTTTTCCATGGTATATTTATTTAAAAGTTATTCTTGGTGTAAAGATAGTAAATAATTAATACTTTGCAAAAATTATCAACTTAAACCTTATCCTCCAAATGCCCGTATCGCTGTTATAATCATGGCTGAGCAACTTGAAAGTGCCAATCTCGCTGGTATTACTCACATGCTGACCAATGCAGAGACACTCGTCGTAGTCGCCCACCTTCACTACCCGTACCGTCTGAGATGCATCGTCGGGCAAGCGCTCCAGGTCGAAACGGCCTTGGGCTTCGGCTTGGGTGATGAACTCGGTGGTAACTGGCAGGTTCTGATGTATAACATCGTTGACGGTCTGTTCCAGCAGCGCCACTTGCTCTGGGGTAGGACAAACATCGAGTTTGTAATCGAGTTTACTCTTCTTACGCTCAATATGGGCCTCGACCGACCTGCCGCAATGGAAGAGGTTGATCATGGTGCGGTTAATGATGTGCTCAGTGGTGTGCATAGGAGGGTATTCTGCCTTATTGTGCTGGTTTAATGTGAGTTCTTGTTCCATGTTAGTATCATTCATTTTATTAATTGGGGGTATTACATTATCTATAATGAGGGGATTACAACCTGATTCCCAAACCGGCTAAAATGGTGTCGGGGTGGAGGTTGAACACGGCATTCATTTCGCCCGCCATGCTGAAACCACATTGCTGACAGATGCCACTTTGCAGGTTGTCGATGCACTGGGGGGAACGGCGACCGTCGCAATAGGCGAAGTTGCAAATCCAGCAATGGCGCTTGAAACGCAAGGAAAGCATGTTTTTCAGTCCCGACACACTGTTCATGATGCGATGGCCTTGGCGCTTGTAGCGGATGAGCTGATGGATGACTTGCTCGCGCTGTGTGGGACTTAACGCTAATGACTCGGTGCCGGGGAAGGGGGTGTGGAAGTTGAAGGCAATTTGCTGGATGCCGGGATGTTCTTGCAGGAACTGGAGTACGGCTGACAGCTGGGTGTAGTTTTGGGCATTGATGACCATGTAGAGGGAAGCGCCTTGCAGCTGGTTTAATAGCTGGCAATCATTGATGCCCATAATGCTGACCCACAGTACATCGACCTGAGCTTGCAACTGTTGCCAGGCTGCATAATCAGAGGCTGGCACCATGGTAGAGGTGCTGTAGAACCCTTTTTGTTTGGCTAACTGGAAGAGACTGGCGGCTGTATGCTGTCCGTCGTGCCACTGTAAGATCTGTACTCCCTCGATGTCGAGCATCCTGGCTCCTAATGAGTAACAGTAGTCGAGGTGCCGCTCTACATCGGCATAGGTCATGAAGAATGGCTCGCCAGGGTGGGTGCAACGGGTGCAATGCCTGCAAGTGCTGTTGCAGCCATTGGTGACGAAAACCACACTCTGCAGTGGTTTACGCCGACCAAAGAACCTGGCCCTGATGAACCACCAGGCCAGGTAGATGAGTTGCTGCAACGCCTTCATGGTTGTCTTACCAAAGGGCGATGGTGAGCAATACGCCTAACAGGGTGAAGTTACGCGGACTTTCGTAGTAAATGACATTCAAGTCGTTGCCTTCACGGATGCGGTTGAGCTTGATCCATGAACCAACGTGCAGCACAAAATAGGGTATGGCTGAGTAGAGCAGACCTATCCAGCTGATGGCGCCGTCGAGGTAGAGCAATACAATCATCAGTACACAGGCAAGTCCTGCTATGAGGTAGAGATAGCGGCCGAAAGGTTCGCCCAAGATGGCTACACTGGTGTGTTTGCCGGCAGCAGGATCTTCGTCGCGGTCGCGGTAATTATTAACAATGAGTAGGGTGTCGATTGAACAGCCTGCAACGATGGAGGCCCATACAGCATCCCAAGTAACGGTGTAGGTGAGCACATAGAAGGTGCCACACACGGGGATGAGACCAAAACAGAGTAATACGGCCAGGTCGCCTAAACCGTGATAGGCAAAGGTGGTGCTATAGAGGAAAGTGCAGAGCACTACAATGGCGCCCATGAGCAGGATTTCCCACCCTCCCCAGAGGAGGTGAGGCCATACTATATATAATATGCCGAGGCCAATTAAACAGCCCAGCACGAGGCATACGGCGGTGGTGGTGTAGGCAACTTTTTTGGTGATGAGGCCGTTGGCATAGATGCGGTCTATGCGCTCAGGGTCGCTCTTGTCGAGCCCACGGTTAAAGTCAACTACATCGTTGATGAGGTTGGCGGCAATGTGCATACACCAGGCAAAGAGCCAGCACATGATGGCGATGGTCCATGAAAACTGTTCGGGTGCGTAGCCGTGAGCCAGACCGGCACCTACGAGTACTGTCATCAATGATCCTCCTAAACTGGTGGGGCGTATGCCCAAAAACCATGCTTTTAATGAATTAACTTCTATCTTTTCAGCCATAAGTTGATGTGTTAGTTTTTTTTTTGCAAAGGTAATGATTTTTTTTATCAAAATGTATCTTTCTGTAAAATTGGTAGTTTTAACCGTAATATTGGTTTGCTCATGTGGAAGAAAAACAATACTTTTGCAGTGCGAAAAATCAAATCCTTTTTCTTTATGAAGACAACAAGAGCTTTTTTAGTAACTCTTTTTAGCCTTTTAATTGCTGGGGGTGCTTCGGCACAGACAGTTGTGACTGATAGTGTGAAAACTACGTCGGGCGACAGTAACAGAGATATGTTGATGAATGCTGCATCGGCATCACAACCACGTGTTATATCATTGGGTTTGCCAACGAATAAATGGGCTACTATTTATGAAGACGGACTGCCGGTGTCGCACTATATGATTCAGATTTATCCGTATAAGTCATGGCATGGTGGGGTGAGCCACGAATGGACTGGTACCATGACGCCGCAGGAAATGGTGCTGAGATATGGTACTATTGCGTATGGAGTGGACAGTAAGTCGAAATTGGCTGGGGATGAGTTTGAGGGTAAGGTGAATTATACGGTGAACCATTTCGGACGACAGGCGGTGGATGCGAATATATCATCGCCTATTGGCAAGGGATGGGGATTCAGCTTGGGTTCTTACCAGAATTTTGACCCGGGAAGTAATCACCTGGACATGACTACGCTGCAGGATCGTGTGCAGTTCTATAAGGCCAGTATATCGAAAACCTGGAATGAGGGCAGGGGGAAGGCTGGATTGATATACCAGTACTCTCAGTTTAAAAACATTATAGAGAATTATGGTCCGTTTATCTTTGTGGGCGATGGCAGCGTGAAGGAGTTGAATGACTTTAATCTGGGTATAGACCAGTATTTGCCTGCTAATAACTTCGTTACTTTTATGGATGTGGAGACGGGTCAGATGATGGAACAGCAGGTGGATGATGCTAATACTGACAAGATTCATAATGTGAACTTTGTGCTGGATTATCTGTGGGACAATGGCACGAAATTGTCTATTCACAGTAAATACAAGCGAGGGAGTTCTTATCGCTCTAACAGTAATGTGATGGGGGTAAATGCGGTGGCGGCTGGTGATGGCTATACGTATGAAGATGGCCGTGCCTATGAGGGGTATGCGCAATCGCGCCGTATGCTGCATTTCGATGCTTTCGATCATTTCTGGATGGTGAACGCTGAACTGACGGGTAAGTCGAAAAACCGTAGGCACAGTTGGCGTGGCGAGGTGGATTATTGGCTGGACCATGGGGGTACGAAGACTTCTATGTATATGTTTGCGCATGAGGTGAAGAAGGATCCTAAGTTGCTGTTGCTGAATGGTAGCAAGGGCTATAACTATAATTCTTATGCCGAGTATTACAACGGTCATGAACATAAGTTGTTTGGCTTGTTCTCTGATGAATGGAACGTGAGCGACCGCCTGTGGTTGTATGGTGGGGTGCGACTGGAATATATCAAGGAGCATGGTACGGCTGCTCATGCTGATAACGAGCCTGGCAACATCCGCCATGCTGGCTTTTTCCTGAACAATGGTGAGGCTAAGCGTACGAAGTTTGATGACCCGCATTTCAACTATTCGTATATCGTGAGTGGACGCTATACGCTCATGCCTGGCTTTGGTTTGTCGGCTGAGTATTCTACGGCTTCTTACCACTCTCAGCTTTTCCACTATGGAACATCGGCTTATCCGATGCAGGATCCTATGGTGGTGCACTATTTCCGTGGTGGCGTTTTCTGGAAAAACAGTTGGATTGACTTGACATCGCAGATTACTAATATTACGATGAGTAACCAACTGGAAAGACCGAACTTCAGTCATGTGCTGGTGAAAGATGCTGGCGACTTGAAGGCTGGTATGACGGAGACTGTTACTACGCAGATTGCGTATGATATTGCTACCTTGGGATGGGTGACTGATGCGGTGATTACTCCGTTGGAGGGCTTGAGCGTGCATGCTATGCTGACTGTACGCAGTCCGAAGTACAAGAACTTTATTCTTACTCCTACTTTCAGTGATGGGGTGATGGAGAAGTATGATTTGAGTGATAAGTATATTACGGCGCTGTCGAAGGTGGAACTTGAACTGGAACCTTCTTACTCGTTTGGTGACTGGCGGGTTTGGTTCAGTGCACGCTACTTTAGCAAGCAGTATATCAATAAAACTAACTCGTTGTATTTCAATGGGCGATGGGAAACGTTCGGGGGTGTTGACTATAAACTGAACGACCATGTTAGTTTTTCGGGAAGTGTGGTGAATATATTGAATCAGAAGGGTGCCAGCGGGTCTATTGCATCGGCTGACCTGGTGACTGATGCTACGCCTTATAAGAATTATATTATGGCGGGTACCTTTATTCGTCCGTTTACCTTGGAACTGACTACCAAGTTGTCTTTCTAACAGGTACCTATAGGTTACAATAAAAATCACTCCTCCGCTGTTTGACAGGGAGGAGTGATTTGTCTTTATGGGTTTGAAATGGGTTAGTCTTCTTGGTAATGAATGGCTTCCATGAAACGCTTGATGACCTCGGGCTTGCCGGTGTGCTTGCCTTTGTCTTCACTTATTTTGCAGGTGTCGTTGTAGAAATCCCAACTTTCGGTAATCTTGGCTGCCACCAGTTTGATGACAATGTTCATGGGTTCTACGCCTTCAAAATCGTTGGTGAAATGGGTGCCAATGCCAAATGATGGCTGGCAGAACTTCTGGGCGTATTGCTGGATGCCAATGGCACTATCGGTGTCGAGGGCATTGCTGAAGATAATCTGCTTGGTACGTGGGTCGATGCCCAATGACTGGTATTTCTTCACAATCTTGTGCAACTGCTCGAAATTGTTGCCGCTATCTACACGCAGGCCTTTGAACAGGTTGGCAAAATCTTCACTAAAGTTGAGGGAGAAAATGTTCCAACCAAAGCTGTCGTAAAGATAGGTGCCCAACGCGCCACGGAAAGTGTTTCGCCAGGAGTTCATGGCAATGTGGTTGGCCATTTGTGGACCGTACATGGCGCCTATGGCACAAACAAACTCGTGGGCCATGGTACCTACGGGCACAAGGTCGTATTTCATGGCAAGATATACGTTGCTGGTGCCAACAAACTTGCCTTTCCACTTGCGGGAGTTGTAGCAGTCTTTCATGGCTCTGATTACTGTTTCCTCGGCTTGGAAGGAAGCTCTGCGGCGAGTACCGAAGTCGCTGAACACACATCCGGCTTTTAAGAGTCGCTCGGCCTTGTGGTAGGTCTTCTTGTAATAATCGTCGTAGTCCAGCAGACCGTCTTGATCAGTCATGATGTAGTAGAGCTCAGAGATAATGGCAAGCACTTTTACCTCTAATAATATTGTTTCTGCCCAGCTGCCCTCAAACTCGATGTGCAGATGGCCTTCGGCGTCTTGCCAGACTTTCACCCAGTCGTGGTTGAAGCGAAAGCCCTTCAGGTAGGTGTAGAACCAGGAAGGGAGGAAATAACACTTGTTGCGCATGAACTGTATTTCATCATCGGTAATCGTCAGTCCTTCCAATAACTCAATTTGACGGTTGAGCTCGTCGGCGAACCCCGGTGGATATACCGTGTCATTTCGGTCA
>JAIKZS010000073.1 GCA_024682035.1 Bacteroidaceae bacterium | reverse complement strand
TGGCTGATAAACATCGTGCAGTAACTTGGCACCCTTTGAATGGAAAGAGTTTAATTCCAGGATAATGTGTTCAGCCAGCATAGCTACTGTAGGACTGATACCACCAGCAGCGGTGAGATAAGCGCGAACTTTACCGTCTTTCTCCTCAATGTCGCACACTTCCAAAATACCCCAATTCAGTTTGCCGTAGAAACCATAGCGAAGCTCTTGTGCCATGTGGCTCAAGTGAAGGTCGTTGTAAGCAATTTCATTCATGTTGACATGCTTACGGAAATCAGGATTTGTAGTATAAGGAGCACGGAATTTGATAGCTTGTGCTAATGCCAGATCGCCATCGGTGCTCTGACCTGTGGAAGCGCCAGTGAAGACACTCACTTGGAAAGGACGGCCTGCCTCATGTTCAGCCAGGGCAATCTTTGCCAGTTCTTTAGTAGTAGCCTTAGCTGCGCCAGCAGGGGTGAAACCACTAAGACCAATTTGTTCACCATTCTTGATAAGCGAAGCTGCCTCGAGGGCAGAAATGTACTTTAATGCCATAAATCTTATAAATTAATATTTCCTTTTCAATATTTCAGACCAAACAATTGCTTTTCTGAGATCTTCAGCTGTATTGATTTCGTACGGAGAATGTTGCTGAGGATCAACAGCCTGTATGATGTTTTGCGTACTTCTGATTCCTTCTTTTTGGAATTCCATACGTTGACTCATTTCTTTTTGTTGGTACCAAGATGGAATATTATCATTCCTTTTTACCTTCTTCTTGCTCTTTTCATTTGTGCGAATTGGCTGTGTTGGCTTCTGTTGAGTGGGCATTTCTTCAATGACGACAGGTTTCTGATTGGTATGCAAGGGAGATTTCTTCATCATATCGTTTAATTTGTCAAACAATATGCATGCACCAATGAACCCTGCGAAAATTAAAAAATCAATTAGTCCGTCCATAACGCACAAAAGTAAAATTTTGTGCAAAGATAATTATAATTTTCTTGTCATCAAACATAGGGGCATGAAAAAAGGGCAGTTTCACAACTCCCCCCTTCCTTTTTAACCTAAACCTTAACTATGAAAAAATCTAATTTTTATTTTTAGACATGCAAATATCTATTTTTTTTTGAAATTATGCAAATGTATCTGGGATTTTAATCTTTTAATTAAAGTTTTTTAATAAAAACCTAATTTTTCTACTTATTACTGTCCTTTTTATTACGAAGTGTAAGTTGCTTGCATATTAACGGAATTGTTCGTAATTTTGTGCGCTAAATTAAAACAAATTTATATGGAGAATACTACTGGAGCAGACTTAAAATCTGCTTCTACAGGCATGAAAAAGCTCTTCATTGAAACCTATGGCTGCCAAATGAATGTAGCTGACAGTGAGGTAATTGCTTCTATTATGAAGGTGGCGGGATATGAAGTGACAGAGCTAATTGAAAAGGCAGATGCTGTTTTTTTGAACACTTGTTCGGTGCGTGATAATGCTGAACAAAAGATTTATAATCGTTTGGAAACATTGCACGCCATGCGAAAACACCGTCCTCTTATCATTGGTGTGATGGGGTGCATGGCTGAGCATGTGAAGGAAGATTTGTTGGATAAGCATCATACCGATTTGGTGGTTGGCCCTGATGCTTACTTGAGTTTACCAGATTTGATAGCATCTGTGGAGGCTGGTCATAAGGCTATCAATGTTGAATTATCTACTACCGAGACTTATCGTGACATTATACCATCCAGGATTTGTGGGAACCGCATATCTGGTTTTGTGTCGATAATGCGTGGATGCAATAATTTCTGTACGTATTGCATTGTGCCCTATACTCGAGGCCGAGAACGTAGTCGTGATGTGGAGAGTATCATTAACGAAGTGGCTGATTTGGAGGCAAAAGGTTATAAAGAGGTGACGCTTCTGGGACAAAATGTTAATTCATACCGATTTGAAGGGCATGATGGTATAGTAACATTCCCCATGTTGCTTCGTAAAGTGGGAGAGACTTTCCCTAACATGCGTGTACGTTTCACCACCTCGCACCCTAAGGATATGAGTGATGAAACCTTGCATGTAATAGCCGAGGTTCCTAATGTGTGCAAGCATATTCATTTGCCTGTGCAGAGCGGCAGTGATCGTATTCTGAAACTGATGAACCGGCATTATGACAGAAAATGGTACATGGAGCGAGTAGCAGCTATTCGTAGTATAATTCCTGACTGCGGACTAAGTACTGATATTTTTTGTGGTTTCCATTCTGAAACAGAGGAGGATCATCAGCAATCTTTGTCATTGATGGAAGAATGTGCTTACGATGCGGCTTTTATGTTTAAATATTCTGAGCGTGAGGGGACATACGCTTCTAAACATTTGATTGATGATATACCTGAAGAGGTGAAAATTCGTCGTTTAAATGAGATTATATCTTTGCAGAACCGTTTGTCGGCTGAATCAAATGCCCGTGCTGTGGGAAAAGAATATGTGGTGCTTACCGAGGGTGTTTCTAAACGCTCAAAAAGTCAGCTTTTTGGTCGAACAGAACAAAACCGTGTAGTGGTATTTGATCGTGGGAATCATCGTGTGGGTGAACTGGTAAGGGTGAAGATCAATTCTTCTACATCGGCAACCTTATTAGGCGAGGCAATAGACTAACCTTTTTGTGAGAATATAGAAAATGCACCAGTGTTTTTAGGTTCACTGGTGCATTATTTTTTTATTTTACTGAAAGAATTTCGTGATACTTATTGATATCTGATAGTATCTCTTTTGCTTTTTTCAGATCAGGATCGTCTTTTAGTTGTTCTATAATGCTTCCTTTCTGATAGTAGAATCGTTTCATGATTTCAATAGAGATCAACGGCTTGATGTCGTTTGCAAAGAAATCAAGGTCGTGGTCGAGATTATGTTGCAACTTCTTTTCAAGTGCTTCAAACTCTGCAGCTGCATTCTCTTTATATCCTTCAAATTCGGCCATAGTCTTGAGGTCTTTCAGTAACTTCTCACTTTGTTGGTCATATTTAAAATCTGACGATTTTACTTTTTCTTTGAAATCCTCGTAATCTTTGTCGGTAAGTACGAAATCTTTCGCAGGTGCTACCTTTTTATTCTTGATGCAATAGTCAGTAGCATAGTCGAATATCAAATTGTCTCTTGTTAAATAATAGATAATGTTGGGCATTTGTTTCTGCTCAACAACAATATCAGGATTAACGCCACCTCCGTCACGTACTTCTCTGCCGGCAGCAGTGTGGAAAACTGTAGTCAGACTATCGGGAATACGTCCTACGCTACCATCGGTATTACGATGCGAATAATCTATGGCTTG
>JAIKZS010000015.1 GCA_024682035.1 Bacteroidaceae bacterium | reverse complement strand
GTAGCCTGTGTCATACCACAACTGCTCCAGGGAATAAGGGGAGAAGTAACAGTGGCACTATCTTCTATACTACGGCTCAACAAGCGTCCTTCATATCCACGACGGTGGTAAACTCCTTTGAACATGTTGGCTGTAAGAATAATACTGAGGTATTGGTCTGCCACCATGCAGTCCATAAAGAAACCGGTGCTAACCGTACTGGCTACCAATGATGTGCGGTTACGGGTGAACGGCAGTATCAAACTAGTTATGCGTTGTAACATACCACTGCTAGTCATCACGCCACCAAAACACATGGCGCAAAGAATCAGGTAAATGGTGTTGAGCATACCCGTCATGCCTCGTGTGGAAACCAAATCGCTTACCTGCTGATGCCCCATGTCAATAGCCGTCACGTCATACATGCCACGCATCACTCCCACAAACTGACTATAGGCATTGATTTCTGTAGTACCCGCTACCTCAGCCAATATGTGAGGTTGGAATAACAGTGCAAATATGGCTCCCAGTAACGAACTAAGGAATAACACAATTACCGCAGGGAATTTTTTGACAATCATGACGACGGTCAGTATGGGAACAATCATCAGCCACGGAGAAAGATTGAAATGCTCCTGTAACAGCTGTTGGTATAAATTGATCATTGTCTGGTCAGAAACACTGTAGTTCAGACCGATAATGGTAAAGATGACAAGTGTGATAACCATTGTGGGGACCACCGTAAGCATCATGTAGCGGATATGACTAAACAATGGTACATCACTCATGGTAGAAGCAAGCACGGTTGTATCACTCAGAGGCGACATCTTGTCACCAAAATAAGCTCCTGAGATAATAGCACCTACAATGAGACCGCTGTTGAAACCTTGGGCCTGACCAATGCCCAGCAAGGCAATACCAATGGTGGCAATGGTGCTCCATGAACTGCCAGTCAGCACGCTTACTATCGCGCAAATAATGCAAGTAGTTACTAGGAAGAACTTAGGATGAATCAGCATTAAACCATAATGAATCAGCGTAGGTACCACGCCACTAAGAATCCAAACGCCCGAAATAGCACCTATCATCAATAAAATTATAATGGCAGTTGTTACACTACCTACACTTCGTTTAATGCCATCTTCCAGTGTTTTCCATGATATATGAAAATACAGTAGAGAGATAGCGCAGCAAACACCGGCTGAAACGAGCAATGACACCTGACTGCCTCCATTTAGAGCATCTGAACCAAAGACCCTGATTACCATGGCCAGCATGATAATCAGTATAATTACAGGTGTTAAAGAAAGCAGGATGTCAAATTTACTTTTCATTTCAACTATGTTTCATCATCTAACTTCAGTTTACCCTCTTTCTCATCAGCATAATAGCCTGCCAGCATGGCAATAAATTGGGTAATTGTTTTCATGGCCTCCTGTGTACCTTCGCTTACGGCTTTGTGCTGCAATTTCAGCATCAATTCTCCGTATAATGCATTGAAGCAAGTTTCTATTTCAGGAGCAGGTTCCTTGTCAGCTTTAGACCTTAGTTCTACAATAAAAGGTAAGGTATTGTAATAGGCTGCATTGTAATAAGGAAACTTATGTGAAGCCAACAACACATTGTGCAATTCGGTCACATCTTGTAATACGTTTTTATTGATTTGCAAATGACCATGCTCTGTCACTGCCTCACGGTGCATCATATCGCAAAGTTCACCTAGCCATTGCTCCTCTTGTGGACGGTCAGCTTCAGGAAAGCCCGGCAAGATATGCTTTCTCACAACTTCCATATTGCATTTACATGCTCGCAACACGTCTTCTATTTGCCACATATAAAGCAGATATTCTGCAATGTTTTCTTTCCTTAATTGTTGTGCTGTTTTCATTGTAATTCTTCATTAATAAAGAGATTGTCCCAAGCACGTAATCACCAATCCTACAATTGCTACCACCATTACAATCACTCCTATGGCACGGTTTAACATCCAAATGCCACGTAAGTTAAATTGTGCACGCACCTTGTTAACAGCCGTTGTCAGCAGCAGCCACCAAAGCAAGGCTCCTGCAACAATAGATATATATCCTGTTACAGTTTCACTCACCAATTCGCCTTCACTTACAAAAGAGAAACGGGCAAATAAACCAATAAAAAGTAAAATAATCAGGGGGTTACTGAGTGTTACCAAAAAAGCAGTGAGGAAGTTGTGCAAATAACTACCCTTATTCCCACTGGGAGCACGCAAAGCTTTTACTGGATTGCTTCTGAACGTATATATACCGAAAAACAATAGTAAGATGCTGCCAAACAATTGCAGATAGAAAATATTATTGCTTACATACCCAAATACGAAACTCATGCCATAGCCAGTTAACAGTGCATAGAACAAATCACTAAGAGCTGCACCACAACCAGTTATGAATCCATACCAACGTCCTTTATTAAGGGTGCGTTGAAGGCACAATACTCCCACGGGTCCCATAGGTGCAGAGGCTATGATGCCAATCAACATTCCTTTAAAGATAATGCCCAGTATTGTTCCTACTTGAATCATAAAATTAATCGAAAGTACAAAGTTAATGCAAGCTGACCGAAATACAAAATAAATAACTTTATTTTTGTTTTTTCACACCCAGCTTGCACTATACGAATAGCTACCGATAATTAAAATATCAGGAACTGCCTGCTTTCAGAATTTCACAGCTGCTTTCAACTCCATAGTAAAGGGGCGAATATAGTTACCTGCCATCAAGTAATGATGCTGGTATGCACTTACGTCAGTAGCCAAATCGGCTGCAGGAATGTTGCCACTAGCCCCTTTCTGGTTCAAAATGTTCACCACATTCAACGCAAATGACACATGCTCGTTCAGTGTGTAGTCAATACCTCCGAATGTTTCCCAGCGACCCTTGAAATACAATGTGTTAGTTTTGTTAATGTATTGCTTACTCTGATAGCGGAAACTTAGCCAGAAACGCCACTTGCCAGTTTGATAAGATGGATCCAGTTCTATAATCATTTTCGACATAGCTGTGGTGTTCTTATTATTGAAATCATACAACTGTCCTGGGCCATCCTTGAATATTGGTTGGAACTTAAAATTCTTGTATTGTGGGTTTTGTAAAGTTAGTAGCCCGTGGAAGCTAAAGCCTTTGAAAGGAGTTAGCATCGCATCGGTGGTCCATCCAAACGTAGCCACATCATTCACAATAGGCAACGTTACAGTTTCACTCTGGTCGGCGGGATTGGTGAACTGTGAGCGACTTTTGTAGTTTGTTTGTGAAATGTGGAACACTTGCGAAGTCAACTGAATCCAGTCGGCATTATAATAAATTCCACCCCTCAACATGTTTATATTGATAGGACTCTCTACTGGCATGTAACAACCTGCATAGTCTTGCATGTTTGGCCGCTGGCGAACATACACATACTCACCTAATAGGCCAAAACCTCTTGTAATTGTGAAACGACCATTGAAGGTAAACGACGGATTTATCCAGTCGCCCGTAAATCTGTTAGGTTTTCCTGTGACAATGTTAAATCCGGCTTTACGTATATTGGCTGGCTCAAACAATTTACCATCAGCTGTATAAGCGAAAGCTCCCTTGCCATGCGTATTCTGCCACTCTATACGGAAACCAACTGACAACCACAAGCGGTTGTTAACTGTCCAATCGTCAGAAATAAACATACCCAGGCGGTTTTCATGACCATGGTAATAGTCAGCCCCCGCATTATAGTTGGTACCAATCTTTCCGTTCAACAGCAATTTCTTTGGATCCTCTTTCACCTCATGTGGGAAAATGCCTGTATTATATGACATCCGTTGGTAGTTAAACCATTCATTCAGACCTATGCGCCAAGCATGTTGTTTTCTGTTGCCTGCTTTACCGCTCAACGTAGCCGTTGTTAGCCAGCTACGTTCAATACCTCGGGGCATCATGAAGTGGCGATTTTGTACATATCCTTCGTATGCCTGACCGTTTTCATATGTGTAACCATTACTCGCAGTCACCTTAAAAATACCTGCTGGTGTGTAGCCTGCGCTTAGTTGCTCGCCATCCTTCAGTTTCGAACCAAAGGTAAATTTCGTGCCATTCTGCCAAGTATAGTTCAGGTTGAATATCAGCTGGTGAGCATGGTCGCGGTTGGCATCTACAATATTCTTGTCAGCTTCTTTGTTTGTTTCAATATCCAAATAATGAACTGGGTTATAATTCGGTAGATACTGGTCGTGTCCCAAATCGAAATCCTCAAACTTATCCACACTGCCGTCAGCACCATTGAAATAGAATGGTCCACGAGCATCGGCTATCGAAGTGTAAGTAGCATATTGATACAGCAAACTCACTTCTCCACGTCCTTCAGCCCATCGTTTGTTCAGTCCTATCTTGTATATTTCCATACGATCCTGTATCCTCGATACATCCAGTTTGTTGCTACCAGGGTCAAAATTCTGATATACACCTAGTGTGTAACCCCATCCCTTGGCAATGGGGCCTGATAAGTTCACGTCAAACTGCTGCTTTCCGTGATGGTTCAGCGTATAGTTGGCCAATCCCTGAAAATGATTGCCAGCATGACGGCTTGTAGTCGATACGATATAGTCCAAAATGCCATACTGCAAAGCGCTCTCACTCAATGACATCAAACTAGTACTGCTTTGGCTTACACCATTATGCCATGTTGTATAAGGCAGAACGGGCCAGTAGCAAAACGACACTGGTAGGCCGTCTTCAAAAATGTCAGATGCAAACTTGGCCGGCAAACCAATAGAAATATGTCGGGGTTGCACATCACTTGACGCGTTCAGCATCACGTTTCGATTTTTCGCTTCGCGTGTAGAAGGAATAGAATCTTTTTGTATTTCCTGCTGAGCCAGTAGATAATTTGGTAAGCAGCAACATAGAGCAATTGCTGATAGTAGGTTTTTGATCTTCATAATGGTTATGTAATTAGTAATACAAAGCTACAAATAATTCGTCAATAATGTGTCATCTTAGCTAATAAATTATTACCTTTGCACACAATTAGATTTAATTACAAATTTTATAGAGCAATGAAAAAATTTTTTTATGCAGTAGTAGGCCTTGTGGCTTTAGCATTTACAGCTTGTGGCCCTACCTATGATGTAGCAGAACCTTTGGAGAACTGGACATCAAATGTGCGCGAAGGCAATGTTTCTACAGATTTACAAGTGTCAGCGGGTGAAACACTGACTGCTAAGGGTGATTATCGTAATTTCGAACTGAAAGGTCAGGCAATGCTGACCGACGGTGCCGATGCTTCCCTGTTCTTCCATTCAGATGGTCAGAATGGTTATGAAGTACTGCTTCACAATGGCGCCATCGACGGAACCCGCAAAACAGGCAGTTTGTCAACCGTTAGAAACCTCTATCGTTCTTTAGGTGTTGACAACGAGTGGTTTGATTTCGATATAGCTGTACGCGAGAAAAATATTTCTATCAAGATTAATGGTACGGATGTAGTTTGCTATACCGAGCCTGCTCAGCCTTACCGAACAGAAGCTAACAAAGGCAAAGTGTTGGGTAAAGGTGGTTTTGTTTTGGTAGGCAAAGAAGGTACTGTTAAGTTCCAGAATCTCACCGTTACCCGTCTGCACGATGGCGTTACCAATCCTAACGACACCATGCCAGTGGTTGATGAGACTACCGATGAAATCATTCGTCTGCAACAAGAAAACTTCCCTGTTATTGACTATCATGTGCACCTGAAGGGTGGCTTAACCAAGGAGATGGCGCATGCTATGGAAATGAACTATGGTATCAACTATGGTGTGGCTCCTAACTTGGGTGAAGGCGGTGTTGGTCGCATGTTGTCAAACGATCAAGAAGCTTTCGATTATTATAATGAGGTGAAACCAATGGCATTCTTGATGGGTGCTCAAGGCGAGGGCCGTCGCTGGATTGTTCAGTTCTCAGAAGAGGCTCTCAATAAATTTGATTACCTCTTTACCGATGCTATGACCGTAGTTGACAAAGGTCGTATCTGCCGTATCTATCGCCCCGAGGAAGTTCTTTTGGATGGACGTAGCAAACAGCAATATATGGATATGATTGTTGATCAGACTGTAAAGATCTTGACCAATGAGCCTGCTGACATTTTTGCTAACGCAACCTATAT